>JAQWAM010000341.1 GCA_028707675.1 Kiritimatiellia bacterium
AAACGAATTCATCCGCCGTTCGCTTCCCTTGGTTTGGCGCGAGATATGCGCGGGCGCGGAAAAGCCGGGCAAACCTGTTGCATTTCTACGAGGGTTTCGAAATGTGCGGTGCGCGGAAACATGTGACGCGCGCGACCGGCCAGTGCAACACCTGATGTTTTGAAAACGGCCACGCGGTGAAGTACACTTCCTTCATGTAATGAAAAAGGAAGGAGACAAAGTGTCTTACACGCGCGTGACCGAGATAGAGCGTAGCCAGATTTACGTGCTGCGGCAAGCCGGAATCGGCAACAACGAGATCGCCCGGATCATCGGGCGGGACAAGGGCACCGTGAGCCGGGAGGTGCGGCGGAACAAGGGGCTGAAAGGTTACCGGCACCGGCAGGCGCACCGGAAGGCGGGGGAACGCGCGAAGCGCCCCGGGCCTCGGCGGTTCACCGAAGAGGTGAGGCTGGACGCGGAGGAGAAGCTCAAAAAGGGTTGGACGCCGGAGGCGATCTGCGGGCGGGAGAAGCTCGAAGGGCGTCCGCACGTGTGCAAGGAGACGGTCTACAAGCACGTCTACGAGGACGCGAAGGCCGGCGGCGGCCTGTGGGAGAACCCGCCGCGCGCGAAGCGCAAGCGCACGCGCCGCTGTCCGCGCCGCGACGGGCGCGGGCGCGGCAAGATCCCCGGGCGGCGCGGGATCGAGACGCGCCCGCCCGAAGTGGAACTGCGGGTTAAGGTGGGGCACTGGGATGGCGACCTGGTGGTCGGGGCGCACGCCACAGGCTATCTGGTGACGCTGGTGGAGCGGGTGACGCGCTACACGCTGGCGGGCTGGTCGCGGACCAAGGAAGCGGACGAGGCCGCGGCCGAGGTCATCCGGCTGCTTGCGGAGATCGGCGTGGCCTGCACGGGGATCACGTTCGACAACGGCAAGGAGTTCGCCAGCAAAGGCTGAAACCGCTTCCCTTCTCCTGCCCCTTCCACGCCGAATCCCTGACCCCGGCCTGTTTTCCCTTGCTGTCACCCGGTCCACCTGCCAAACTAAGCACAATTCATTGCCCGAAGGAATCGCGCGCCCCGCCAGCCAGTAGCCAGTGTTGCACTGGCTACTGGCTGGCGGGACCTCAAACCAGAGGTTGCTCTCGAATGAATGCGATCACCTAGAATGCCCACCCATGAAAGCGCAAGACCTGCAATTTACACAACTGCTCGAAGGCTCGAAGCAGTTCATTATCCCGATTTTCCAACGGACCTACAGTTGGGGGCGTAGCCATTGCGAGCGGCTTCGGGACAAGTAGCGCGTCGAAAGGAGTGCAGAAATGGCCAAACGACATGAGGACCGACCGGCGTCCGGTTCCGAGATCATCCTGTATCAGACCGAGGATGGCCGTACCCGCATCGAGGTCAGGCTGGAAAACGAGACGGTCTGGTTGACGCAACAGCTTATGGCGGAACTGTTTCAGACGACGGTCCCCAACATCAGCATGCACATTCGCAATATTTGTGCGGATGGTGAGTTAATGCCCGAGGCAACTGTTAAGAATTTCTTAACAGTTCGGCGGGAGGGCAGTCGAGATGTCCAGCGGAGCCTTGATTTTTACAACCTGGACATGATCATCTCGGTCGGCTACCGCGTGAAGAGCTCCGCGGCTACGCAATTCCGCATCTGGGCCACCCAGCGCTTGCGGGAATACATCGTTAAGGGGTTCACCCTGGACGACGAGCGGCTGAAGAATCCCGATCAGCCCTTCGACTATTTCGAGGAGTTGACCCGGCGGATCCAGGATATCCGTACCTCGGAGCGGCGATTCTACCAGAAGATCACAGATATCTATGCCACCAGCATTGACTACGATCCGACGCTTTCGATCAGCATCGACTTCTTCAAGACCGTGCAGAACAAGATGCACTGGGCCATCACCGGCCAGACGGCGGCGGAAATCATCTACAAGCGAGCCGATGCCGGGCGTCCGAACATGGGGTTGACCAACTGGCGCGGCGCCAAAGTCCGCAAGGATGATGTCGTTATCGCTAAGAACTACCTGGACGAAGCGGAACTGCGCGCCTTGAACAACCTCGTTGAGCAATATCTGATTTTTGCCGAAGGCCAGGCCATGCGGCGGATTCCCATGCACATGGCCGACTGGATCAAGAAACTTGACGCCTTCCTGAATCTGAACGAGCGGGATATTCTGACCGATGCGGGCAGCATCTCGCACGAGATAGCGCGCGACCTCGCGGAGAACGAATACAACAAATTCCACGCCCGCCGCATCGCGGAATCAAACACCGCCTTGTCGGATTTCGACAAGACGGTCAAGCGGATCGCCCCCGCCAAGAGAAAAGAGGGGAAATGACCGCGCGAGTTTGTCCGATACGAGAGTGCCGAGCACGGCGGACATCATGGCGTTGACCGTCGCGTAAGTTTGGGGCGGCACATCGAGCAATGTGTCCTCCGTCTGAACGTATCGACCGCCGTCCGACAGTTCGCCGCGTCCATGTTCGACCATGGCGCGGAGACTAGCGGGCGTGGTTTCCAAGTGGAACTGTAGTCCGAGCACGTTTGTTCCGAACCGGAAAGCCTGATGCCTGCAGGCGTCGCTGCTGGCGAGGCAAACGGCGCCCGGCGGGAGATCGAAGGTCTCGCCGTGCCAGTGTAAGGCGAGGAACTCGCCGTGAAAGGCGAGCGGGTCACTCTCCGCAGGCGCACCGTAAACGCGATGCCAGCCGATCTCTTTTTGCGCGCCGGGGTAGACACGGGCGCCGAGCGCGTTCGCGATGAGCTGCGCACCCAGGCAGATGCCGAGCACGGGGCTGCCGGACGCGATCACGCGGGTGATGAAGCTTTTCTCCTCGCGCAGCCACGGAAAGCGATCCTCGTCGTTGACGCTCATGGGTCCGCCAAGCGCGATCAGCAGGTCGACGTCGGCCGCGTCGGGCAACGTGGGGCTTTCGAAGAAGCGCGTCCAGGTGACTTTGGCTCGCCTTGCCGTTAGCCAGGGCTCGATGCTGCCCAGACCTTCAAACGGCACATGCTGGAGAACGTGTGTGCGCATGGTCTATTCCTTTGTGTCGGGCTGTCGCGGCGGCGCTACCCGGACGTTGAGCTGGCCGTCGCGAACAGCGGTTTCGAAGATCTGGACCGGACGGATCTCGGGGTTGTCGCACGCGCCGGTGGCGACGTCGAACGAGTAGCTGTGGAGCGGGCAGACGAGCCGGCCGTTGCCGTAGATGCTGTCGACGAGCGGGCCGCTCTTGTGCGGGCAGACGCCGTGCGCGGCGACCCAGCGGCCGTCGCGTCCGTGAAAGACGGC
>JAQWAM010000342.1 GCA_028707675.1 Kiritimatiellia bacterium
CATGGCGGCGAAAGGTTTTTCGGAGCAGACCGCCGGGCAGCCGCAGGCCATGGCTTCCAGTGGAGGCAGGCCGAAACCCTCGTCGTGCGAGGGGAAGACCAGCGCGGCGGCCAGCGAGTAGACGGCGGCCAGATCGGCGGGCGCGATGTAACCGGGCAAGTCCGTCTGACTGGCGACACCCAAGTCGGCGGCGGTCTGGCGGATGGCGCGGGACATCTGACCGTCACAGTGTCCGGCCAGTGTCAGGTGCAGTTCGGGATGTTTGGGGCGCAAGGCGGCGAAAGCGCGGAGGATGCCGTCGATGTTCTTCCGGCAGGTGAGGTCGCCTAGAAACAGCAGGAACTGTTCGGACAGCCCGTAGCGGTACTTGGCGCTCTGCAGGAGGGCAGGGTCTTTGCACGGCTTGAGATCGGGAGAGATACCCGGCGGGATAACAGCGATTTTGGACGCGGCTTCAGGGAAGCGTGCGGTGATGTTGTCGCGGGTGTATTGTGAAAAGACGATGATCTTGGTGGCGCGGCGTATGGAACGCGGCATGAACAGGCGGTAATGGAGGCGGTTGGCGGCGCCGCAGAAGCCCGGGTGGGTGAAGACGTGCAGGTCGTGGACGGTCAGGACATAAGGGCAAGGGGCGAGCAGCGGGGCGACATAGGCGGGGGCGTGCAGCAGCGGGGCGCGGCAGCGGCGCAGCAGCAACGGCAGCGCGGTCTGTTCCCAGAGTATGCGCAGCAACCGCGAGTTGCGGACGAATGCGCTGGTCAGCGTCCGCACATGCGCGGCGGGAGGCAGGGACCGGTGCTTAGCCGGAAGGCTGGCGCGGATCGGCACGGTGCCGTGCTCGGCCAAGGCGCGGAGTGTCTGGTGGACGGTCACCTCCACGCCGGAATAAGGCTCGCGCAGGATCATCGCGTTGAAAAATACTGTTGGCGTGTTGTTCATGGCGGGGACGTAAACCGTAGTCCATTGATGCGTAATATAACAATTAGACTTTCATGACAGAAGGATCATTTTCATGGCCGGACGGCTATGCGGACGCCTCCCCGAGGCGTCCGCGGCTCGTGAGGACACTCGCCCTCCAGCAAACGTCCGGCCGCAGGCTGGGGGGCGAGCGTCACCGCGAGCCGCCGCGGTTTCGGGGAAACCGCTCTGCTTTTTGGATAAGTTGTTCAGAGCCCCAAGCCCATGAATCAGCGATACGCCCGACTGCCTGCAGGGATTTAACTGGCGAAATCCTGCGCTGAAATCCAGCGCCGCTAAAATCAGATTGGCACAAAGGGGGGTGATGGTGTATTCTGTTCACGTTGTTCCAGTGTGTTCCCTGCCCATCTGGCTTGGCGCGATTGAGCAGTTCGGACGGGAAGGGGGAAGTAACTGTTTCCGGCAGCCCGGGGGCGATAACGAAAAAGGCAGCAAATGAGCAAGAAAAACATCGATAGGGCCTACAAGCTGGCGTGCGAGCGGTATGCGGAGTTGGGCGTGAACGCCAATGCCGCGATGAAAAAACTGCTGAAGATACCGGTATCACTGCACTGCTGGCAGGGGGACGACGTGCGCGGTTTCGAGAATCCGGACGGGGATCTGACCGGCGGCATACAGGCGACCGGCAACTATCCCGGCCGGGCGCGCACTCCTGCCGAACTGCGCGGGGACATCGAGTTCGTGTTTTCTCTGGTTGGCGGTTCGCACCGCGTCAACGTGCATTCTTGCTACGCCGAGTTTCCGAAGGGGCGCAAGGTCGACCGCGACGAGCTGCGGCCTTCGCACATGAAGCACTGGATCGACTGGGCCAAACGCAACAGGTTGGGCATGGATTTCAATCCGACCCTGTTCTCTCATCCGATGTTTAACGGTTTTTCGCTTGCCAGCCGCGACAGGAAAATTCGCAATTTCTGGATCAGGCACACCATCGCCACGCGCCGCATCGCGGCGGCCATCGGCAAGGCGCTCGGCTCTCCGTGCGTTAACAACGTCTGGATACCGGACGGCTTCAAAGACACGCCCGCCGACCGCGAGACGCCGCGCAAGATACTCAACGACTCCCTGGACGCCTGCTTCGAAGAGAAGCTCGAGCCCAGTCACATGCTTGACGCGGTGGAGTCCAAGCTGTTCGGCATCGGCGCGGAGAGTTACACGGTCGGGTCGCATGAGTTCTATATGGGCTATGCCGTCAAGAACCAGAAAGTGCTGACTTTGGACGCCGGGCATTTCCATCCCACGGAGACCATTTCCGACAAGCTTTCGGCTTGTCTGCTGTTTGTGCCGGAAATTTTGCTGCATGTCAGCCGCGGCGTGCGCTGGGACAGCGACCATGTGGTGATATTGAACGACGATCTGCTAGCGATCGCGCAGGAGCTGGTGCGTCTGAACCAGTTCAAGCGCGTTCACATCGGGCTGGATTACTTTGACGCCAGCATCAACCGCATAGCGGCTTGGGTTATCGGTGTGCGCGCCATGCAGAAGGCGCTGCTGTTCGCAATGCTGGAGCCTATCAAGCTGATGGCAGGTGCGGAGAAGGCGGAGGATTTCACTTCGCGCCTGGCATGGACGGAGACGGCCAAGACGTTGCCTTTCGGCGCGATTTGGGACAAGTTCTGCGAGGACGAAGATGTTCCTTTGGACACGGACTGGCTGAAAGATGTCAAGGCATACGAGGCCAATGTGCTGGCGCGGCGTTAGGCTGATTTAAGTTATAGGTAAGATGAGAGAGGAAGCGGGCGGATGGGTGTTCGGGAAATGCTTAATGATATTACGCAACTGTCGCACGAGTTCGGCTCAGCGGAATATGTCAAGGCTGGTGGCGGAAACACATCCTGCAAGAATGCGGAAACGCTATGGATTAAGCCCTCGGGCACGACTCTGGCCGGGTTGAGTCCTGAAAGTTTTGTGTCCATGGATCGGGCTTTGCTTTCCCGGCTGTATGCGGCGCGTACGCCCGAGGCCGCCGCCGAGCGCGAGGAACTGGTCAAGAACATGATGGCGGCGGCGGTCAGGCCCGAGACGCCGGGCAGGGCTTCTGTGGAGGCGCCGCTGCATGATTCGCTCTACGCGCGTTACGTGGTGCATACGCACCCCGCAGAGGTCAACGGGCTGACCTGCGCGGTCGGCGGGCGTTCGGCCGCGGCCAAGCTGCTGCCGGACGCGCTATGGGTGCCGTATGTCGATCCGGGGTACACCCTGTGCATGGCGGTGCGCGAGGCGGTCGCGGCCTATCAGGGCGCGCGCGGAACGCAGCCGGCGGTGATTCTGCTTGAGAACCACGGGGTTTTTGTGGCGGGTGACACTCCTGAAGCTATA
>JAQWAM010000010.1 GCA_028707675.1 Kiritimatiellia bacterium
TTGACGCGCCGTCCGTGACATGCGAAACTAACACATATGGAGAAAACGCATGGCTGCTGAAGAGTTGACCCCCATGATGCGGCAGTACCGGCGCATCAAATCCGAGCTGCCCGCCGGCGCGATCCTGCTGTTCCGCCTGGGGGATTTCTACGAGATGTTTTTCGACGACGCGCGCGAGGCCGCGCCGATCCTCGGCGTGGCACTGACACGCCGCGGCGGCACACCCATGTGCGGTGTGCCCTACCACGCGCTGGACGCCTACCTCGCCAAGCTGATCCGCGCCGGCCGCAAGGCCGCGGTTTGCGATCAGGTCGAGGATCCCGCCAAGGCTAAGGGCATCGTGCGACGCGAGGTGACCCGCGTGGTCACGCCCGGCACGGTCACCGAGGACGAGATCCTCGACGCCGCGCGCAACAATTACCTCGCCGCGGTCTATGCCGGCAAGGGTCTGGGGCTGGCTTTGCTCGACCTCTCTACCGGCGATTTCACGGTCGAGGCCGCGGCCGACGGCGCCGCCCTGGCCGAACATCTGCTGCGCTGCGCGCCCAGCGAGTGTCTGGTAGGTCGCGAGCAGCGCGCCGACCCGCGCCTGGCCATCCTGGCCGACCCGCAGACCGCCGGCGCGGTCACCGAGATTGACGACTGGACTTTGGAGTACGACTGCGCCTGCGACCGCCTGCTGCGCCATTTCGGCGTCCACTCCCTCGAAGGCTACGGCTGCGAGGGCGCGGCTGATCTGGTCTGCCCCGCCGGGGCGCTGCTGCACTACGTCCACGAAGAGCTGCGCCACCAGGTTGATCACGTGCGCACCCTGCAAGTGCGCCGTTCCGACGGCTTCCTGGCGCTGGACGAGAGCACCTGTCTCAACCTGGACCTGCTGCCGCGCCGCGGACAGGATCCGTCCACCACCCTGCTGGGCGTGCTCGACAACACCCAGACGCCCATGGGCGCGCGGATGATCCGCGCCTGGATCGCCCGCCCGCTGCGGCAGGCCGCAGCCATTCGCGCGCGGCTGGACGCCGTGGAGCTCCTGACCCGCCAGCGCCTGACCCTGCAGGATCTGCGCGAGCGCCTCGGCGCTGTGCGCGATATCGAACGGTTGATCGCCCGCATCGGTTCCGGCCGCGGCAACGCCCGCGATGTCAAGGCCCTCTCCGGTTCTCTGTTGCCGGTGCCGGATCTGCGCGACCGTCTGGAGCGCGAGGACGACGAACTGCTGCGCGAGACCGCCGCGGGCCTTCACCCGCTGCCGGACCTGACCGCGCTGATCGAGCGCTCCATCGCCGACACCCCCGCAGCCGGTCTCAAGGACGGCGGACTGATCCGTCCCGGCTACAGCGCCGCGCTGGACGAGCTGCGCGCGCTGGCATCGGAAGGCCACGCCTGGCTGGCCCGCTTTCAGGCCGCCGAACAGGCGCGCACCGGCATCAAGACCCTCAAGGTGCGCCACAACAAGGTCTTCGGCTACTATATCGAGATCTCCAAAGGCCAGGCCGGAGCCGCTCCGCCGGAGTACGAACGCCGCCAGACCCTGGTCAACGCCGAACGCTTCGTCACGCCCGAGCTGAAAGAGTACGAGCAGAAAATCTTCGGAGCGCAGGAGCGCGCCGAAGCCATGGAATTCGATCTGTTTCAGGAGATCCGAGACAAAGTCGCGGCCGAGACCGCGCGAGTGCAACAGACCGCCGGGGCACTGGCACGGTTGGACGCGCTCTGCTCATTGGCCGACCGCGCCCTGGCCCTGGACTACGCGCGGCCCGAGATTTCGGAGGACGGCCTGCTTGAGATCCGCGACGGGCGCCACCCCGTGATCGAGCAGCTCCCCGGCGCCTGCCAGTTCGTGCCCAACGATACCCTGTTGGACGGACAGCGCAACCAGATCATGCTCATAACCGGACCGAACATGGCCGGCAAGTCCACCTACATCCGCCAGGCCGCACTGATCGCCATCATGGCCCACGCGGGCTCCTTCGTGCCGGCCCGCGCGGCCAGAATCGGCCTGCTCGACCGTGTCTTCACCCGCGTCGGGGCCGGCGACGACCTCGCGCGCGGCCGCAGCACCTTCATGGTCGAGATGCAGGAGACCGCCAACATCCTCAATAACGCCACCCCCCGCAGCCTGATCGTGCTCGACGAACTGGGCCGCGGCACCAGCACCTTTGACGGTATCAGCATCGCCTGGGCCGTGGCCGAGCACCTGCACAACAACCCGCGCGTCAAGGCCAAGACCCTCTTCGCCACGCATTACCACGAGCTTACCGACCTGGCCCGCACGCTCGACGGCGTCAAGAACTACACTGTGCAGGTGCGCGAGCACGGCGACAGCGTGATCTTCCTGCGGCGCATCGCGCCCGGCACGGCAGACAAAAGCTACGGCATCCACGTCGCGCGCCTGGCCGGAATGCCCGAAGACGTCGTGGCCCGCTCGCGCGAGATTCTGGCCAACCTCGAAGAAGGCGAGCTGGAGGCCGGCATGCCCAAACTCGCCAAACATCACAAACGCGCCCGTCCCGCCGACCTGCACGGACAGTTGACTCTGTTTTAGACGCCATAACTCAGAAACCGCGTTGACCTGACAGGGTAAAACATCATATACTGCTGTGTTTAACTCTTGGAGGCATTTGAGTGAATGTTGAACTGATCGAAAAAGCGCGGGTCCGTGTCCCTAGTGTGCCGGTGCTCGTGAACTTGGTTTCCAAACGTGTGCGTCAGCTCAATATGGGCGAGAGGCCTTACGTGAAACCGCTGTCCATCGACGAGGACAAGGCCGAGATCGCGCTTCGCGAGATCGCCGACGGCCTGTTGATCTCCGAAATCGATTTCGGGGCGATCGCCAGGGCCGAGGCCGCGCACACTCACTGGTCGCGATAGTCAGTCTCCTCCCGTCGGGAGCGGATTAAGGGATCATGAGCGCAGTTGGCAAAAAAAGGCTCGGCGGCAATCTTACGGTCAATCGCAAGGCAGCCCACGAGTATTTTGTCCTGGAGCGCTACGAGGCCGGCATCGAGCTGGTCGGCACGGAGGTCAAGGTCGTACGCAACGGAGAAGCCGGCCTGACCGGGGCTTACGCCCAGATCAAAGACGGGCAGCTTTTTCTGAATCAGGTGCGTATACCGCCTTACGCTTTCGGCAACCGTTTCAACCATGAGTCATTGCGGACGCGCCGCCTGCTGATGCACAAACGCGAGATCATGAAGCTGCGCGCGCTTTCCGAGCAGAAAGGTTTGTCGCTGATACCGCTGAGGATGTATCTAAACCCGAAAGGACTTGTCAAGGTGGAGATCGGCGTTTGCCGGGGCAAGGCCCGGGAAGACAAACGCGAGACCATCAAAAGGCGCGACGCGGACCTGGAGGCCCGCAGGGCGGTAGCCAAGCATTACAGAGGCTGAAAACTTGTTAAGGAGGATAAGGTTATGACATTGCCACTTGGTTTTATTCAGAATATCGGGCCGACACAACTGGTGCTCGTGTTGGTGATCGTGCTGCTATTGTTCGGCAGCAGCAAGCTGCCGGATCTGGCGCGCTCGCTCGGACGCAGCTTGGGCGAGTTCAAGAAGGGGCGCGAGGAAGGCGAGAAACTGGCCAACGAGAAGGTCAAGGAGATCGTCGATGACCTCAAGAAGGAAGAGCCCGAGAAAGTCGAAGGCCCCAAAGCCTGAACGCGGCGGTAGGCCGTGACGCGCAAAATCTCCATACTGCCGGCCACTTTCTCACGCGCCGTCAGGCTGATCTGGCTGAGCGACCGGCGTTTGGCGTTCTGGCACACGCTGGCCACCGCGCTGCAGGCGCTGCTGCCGCTCGCTGCGGCGCTATGCCTCAAGCAGGTCATAGATTCCGCCACAAGGCTTTTTCAGACTGCGCCGCGCCCTGCACTGTCCTTATCCGGACTGTCTGATCGTTTAGCCGCTGACAGTGATTTTCGCCATCTCTTGCTCTGGGCGCTGGCTGGCGCACTGTGCCTGACGCTCTCCGCCGCCTTGCGGGTCTTGTCGGCATGGGTCTCCGAGTTCCACTCCCTGGCGGTCACGGAACGGGTCTACGACCTCCTGCACACCGCGCTCGCGCGCGCCGATTACGCTTTCTTTGAGAACCCGGACGACCAGAACCGTCTCCACATGGCGCGCGAAGATGCGCTGACGCGTCCCGCGCGCGTGCTGGCGGGACTGGGGCAGACCCTGCACAGCCTGACAGGCCTGGCCGGCGTCATGATCATTCTGGCCGGGTTCAGCCTCTGGCTGCCGCCGCTGCTGGCGCTGGCCGCCCTGCCGCCGCTGTGCTTTAAACTTAACCGCGCGCGGCGTTTATTTGAATGGCGCAAAAGCCTCACGCCGCTGGAGCGCGAGGCCGCCTATTTCCACTCCGTGTTGTCCGATAATGCCGGCGCCAAAGACGTGCGCCTTTACCAGCACGGGGATTTCTGCCGCAGCCGTTTCCGCGCCGCCCGCGAGCGTTTGCGCGAGGAAAGGGTGGCCTGGCGCCGTTATGTGCTGACGCGCGAAGCCGCCGGCATGGCTGTCGGGTTGCTGGCCACCGGCTTGAGCCTGCTGTGGATGGCCGGCAGGCTGCTGGAGGGCGCCGCCACGCTCGGCGCGCTGGTCCTCTGTGTGCAGTCCGTGCAGCGCGGGCAGGCCGCGCTCACCGCTCTGCTTAACGCCCTGGCCGCGCTCTTTGAGGACGCCCTGTTCCTGCAGAGCTTTGAGGATTTGCTGAACCAGCCCGCCTTGATACGCGCTCCCGAGCATCCGGTAGCCGCGCCGGACAAGATCAAACGCGGCATAACTTTCGAGAATGTCTCGTTCACGTATCCCGGCACCGGCCGGCAGGTCTTGCACGACCTCTCTTTTACCCTGCTGCCGGACGAGCGCGTTTTTCTGTCCGGCGCCAACGGCACTGGCAAGTCAACCGTCATCAAGCTGCTGTGCCGCCTTTACGACCCCACCCGCGGGCGCATCCTGGTGGACGGGGTGGACCTGCGTGATTTCGACCCCTCCGAATGGCGCGCCAGGGTGGGAGCCGTCTTCCAGGATTTCAACCGTTATCAACTGACCGCGCGCGACAACATCCGGATCGGCCACACCCGTGCCGCGCCCGATGCCCCGCAGATCGGGCAGGCCGCGCGGGACGCCGGTCTGGCCCCGCTGCTGGACACATGGCCGGACGGCCTGCGGACCTTGCTGGGGCGCTGGTTGCACGACGGCGTGGAGCCGAGTGCCGGCCAGTGGCAGAAGCTGGCCCTGGCGCGCGTGTTTTTGCGTCCGGCGCCGCTTTACGTTCTGGATGAGCCGGCCAGCGCCCTGGACAACTCCGCGCGCGGCGAGCTTTTCGCGACCATGCGCCGCCTCAGCCGCGGCCGCATCATCCTTTTCACCAGCCACCGCGATCTTGCGCCCGACAACGCCGACCGCGTGATCACGCTTGAGTGAGCGGGAAACGGACAAGCGAAAGATAACCGAATGAGCCTGAACGAAACACCACAGGGCGAACGCGTGCACATCGCGCTGTTCGGCCGCCGCAATGTCGGCAAATCCAGCCTGATCAACACTTTAACCGGACAGGAGGTCTCGATCGTCTCGGCGGTCAAGGGCACCACCACCGACCCGGTACGCAAGGCCATGGAGCTGCTGCCGCTCGGGCCGGTCATGATTTTCGACACCCCGGGCCTGGACGATGAAGGCGCGCTGGGCAACCTGCGCATGCAGCGCACACGCGAGGTCCTGAACAAAACCGACGTGGCGCTGCTCGTGCTTGAGGCGGAACACAACCTCGGCGCCTGCGAACAGGAAATACTGGAGCTTGTGCGCGCCAAAAAAATCCCGCTGGTCGTGGTTTACAACAAGATCGACCTCTACATGCCTTCGGCAGAGACGATGCGCCAGGTGGCCGCAGCCGTTAAGGCGCCGCTGCTGGCTGTCTCATCAGCCACAGGACAGGGCATGGAGGATCTGAAACTGACCATGGCCAAAATCGTCCCTGACGACAATGACAGCCTGCGCATCGTCTCCGACCTGCTGCAGCCGCTGGACGTGGTGGTGCTGGTGACGCCGATCGACTCCGCCGCGCCCAAGGGCAGGCTGATCCTGCCGCAGCAGCAGACCGCGCGCGACATCCTGGAGGCGGGCGCGCTGGCGTTCGTGACCAGAGAGACCGAACTTCTCGCCACTTTGGGCGCACTGAAACGGCCGCCGCGCCTGGTCATCACCGACTCGCAGGCCTTCGCCAAAGTTTCGGCCGAGACGCCGCGCGACGTGCCCCTGACCTCGTTCTCGATCCTCTTCGCCCGCTATAAGGGGGATATCGGCGTCTTGGCTCAAGGCGCACGGGCGGTCGACAGGCTCAAGGACGGCGACCGCGTGCTGATCGCCGAGGGCTGCACGCATCACCGCCAGTGCGACGACATCGGCACGGTCAAGATACCGCGCTGGCTGCGCGAGCGCACAAGCGGCAAAGAGTTGTCGCTTGAGAACACCAGCGGCATGAAATATCCGCGCGACCTGTCAAAGTACAGCCTTATCATCCACTGCGGAGCCTGCATGCTCAACCGCCGCGAAATGCACTACCGCATCGCGCAGGCACAGGCGGCGGGCGTGCCGATCGTGAATTACGGGATCTTCATTGCCCACGTCACCGGCATTCTCGAACGCTGTCTCGAACCGTTCGCAGCGTCAGATCCGGCGCGGCGTGCGGATTCCTAACAGCCCCAGGCCCTCTGAGAGCGCTTGCGCGGTCATGGCGCACAGGCGAATGCGACTGTCGCGCACGGACGGCTCTGATTTGAGCACCGGGGAGCGCTGATAGAAACTGCTGTAGGTCTGAGACAGCCCGAAAAGGTACTCGGCCAGCACACTGGGCTTGTAGACCTCGGCCGCGCGCGACACCACAGCCGGAAACTGCAGCAAACGCAATGCCAGATCCCTCTCGATGTCACTTTCCAGACAAAGCGGATTGGCCAGCGGATCGCGCCCCGGCGCTTGTTCGGCATATTTGTCGAGCAAGCTGCACAGGCGCGCATAAGCATATTGCAGATACGGCCCGGAGTTACCCTCCAGCGCCAGCGCCTTCTCCCAGGTGAAAACGATCAGCGTCTGCGGGTCATGGCTGAGATCCGCGTATTTTATGGCGCCGATACCGATCGCCGCGGCCAGCTCTTTCTGCTCCGCTTCCGGCATATCGCCGTTCGCTTCTTTGATGATCTCCAGCGCGCGCCGCTCGGCCTCGTCCAGCAAAGCCTCCAGCTTGATCACGTTACCCTGACGCGTTGAGAAGGTGCCTTCGGGCAGACGCATCAGGCCGAACCAGACGTGCTCAAGGCGGGTTTGATAGCCTAGCTTGCCGCAGACCGCGAAAAACTGGCGGAAGTGCAACTGCTGACGTTCGTCCGTGACGTACACGACGCGTTCCGGCGCGAACTCTTCGACACGGCTGCGCACTGTGGCAATGTCGGTGGTGGCGTAGTTGAAACCGCCGTCGCTTTTACGTACGATGCACACCGGCATGCCTTCTTCCTCGAGATTGACCACCAGCGCCCCTTCACTCTCCGCCGCCAGGCCTTTGTCTTGCATCTGCCGCACAGTGTCAGCCAGCATGCCGTTGTAGTAACTTTCTCCACGGGTCAGTTCGAAACTCACGTCCAGCCGCGCGTAAACGCGGTTGAACTCTTCCATGCTGATCGCGATGAAGCGTTCCCAGATGGCGCGGTTCTCCGCGTCGCCCTGCTGCAACTTGACCAATTCGGCCTTGCAGACATCCAGCCAGGACGGATCGTCCTTGGTACGGTTGTAACTTTGCACATAGGCGCGTTCAAGCAACTCGACGGTCAGGTTTTCACGTTCCTGCTCGCTGAGAAATTCACGGTAGCCTTGGATCAGAAGGCCGAACTGGGTTCCCCAGTCGCCCAAGTGGTTATCGGATATCACACGGTAACCGAGAGCGCGGTAGATGCGGTCGAGCGCGTTGCCGATTACCGTGGAGCGTATGTGCCCGATGTGCATGGGCTTGGCCACGTTGGGGCTCGAGTAGTCGATCACCACGGTCCGGCCAGCGCCGATGTCGGGAATGCCGAAACGCGGCGCGGCCGAGAGCGCCGCCACCTGCTCCGCCAGCCACTCGGAGCGCACGGTCAGGTTGATGAAGCCCGGCCCGGCGATCTCGGCCTTGGCCAGCATCGGCGGCAGCGGCCCGGCCGCCAGCGCCGCCTCGGCCACGGCCCGCGGCGGCCGACGCAGCAGCTTGGCCGCCTGCATGGCATCGTTACATTGGAAATCGCCGAAGCGCGGATCGGTCGCTGGCCGCACACTCAAGGACGACCAGTCATGTTCCTCACCGAAGGCCGCCCGGAAAGCCTGCCGCAACCATACCGCCAAAATCTCCTCGCACCTGTTCACCGTTGTTTCGTTCATATGCGCTTTCCCTGTATCCCTTGGCTCACCGTTTTGAAAAGGGCTAATCAGAATAGCGGCGCAAAGACGGAACGTCACGCCCAAAAAAAAGGCGGCGCCGTTCCACGCGGCACTGCCTTTATTTTCGGCATTGCATATCAATGCCGCGATAAACCTATGCGCCCGCCGCGGCCTGATGCCAGACGGCGGCCGCGCAGGCAAACCTTAAAAACGCGCGATGACTTCCCAGCGCAGGAAGTAGGCCACGGTATCGGAGACATAATAGTCGCCCGGGTCGAGCACTTCCGCCGTGACGTGGCCCGTCAGGTCGCCGCGCTTGCCGAAGATGTTCTTAAGCAGCGGGAAGTCGTAGCGGAACATGCCGAACCAACCGTACAGGTCGCCGTTGCCGCCGCCGAGGTCATCCTCGACCGCCGCGTACATCGGACCCGCGTTGGCGCTGACCTTATGCCCGTTGGCGAAACGGGAGCCGACCGTCAGGTTCGGGTAGATCAGGTTCGACCAGTAGCACACGCCCTTGTCCTGATAAGGATACATCTCGCTGTATTGCGGCCAGCGCGCCCAGAGCGGATTCCATGACGTGTCGTTGTCATCGGCGCCGTTGCGGTCGCCGGAGAGATAGTAGCACGCCATGGTGACATAGGGTTTGCAGCTCTCGACCGCCGGCTTGTAGGTCAGGCCCGCGTAGCCCATATAACCCCTGGCCGCATTCCCGCCGTCCAGCTCCCCGGCCTGCGCCGCGCCTTCGAATTCCGCCGACAGCGTCTCGGTCAACTGCGGCATCACGCGCGCGCCGAGAGTGTGCGTGTCGCGGCCCGGCAGTGCCGCCCCGCGGAAGCGGGCCTTGGTCTCGCGCTTGAAGAGGTAGTACAGGTCGAACGGGAACTCTTTGAACTCTCTCGACTTGAAGTAGAGCCCGCCGCCGTATTCGTCCATGTCGGTAGCGCCAGGCACGTTGTAGGTCATCTGCTTTTCTTTAGGGTAAGAGCCGTCCGCGCCCTTGTTATGGCCCCAGCTCAGCTCGTTCTCGGCTTTGTTGTAGATCGCCAGCAGGTCCAGCGTGTTCTTCTCGTCGAATTTGATTGTGGCCTTGATGGCGTCGAAGAAGCACGTGCGCGAACCGTCGCCGGAGCTGCCGTCCAGCAACACGCGCCCGGCGCCGTATTCCGGCCCCTGCGGCCCGATGAAATCCTGCCGGCCGACGCGCAGGTCCAGCCGGTCGCCGAACAGCCCGTAAAGATCAAGATAGAGGTTGTCAACAAGCACCTCGTCAGGGAATTGGGCGTTTCTGCTCTCGCTCGGATGGAAATACTCCCTGAACTCATCCGCCAGCCGAACGTGAAGCTTGAAGTCCTCGTTCTTGACCGCGCCCCAGACGCGCGGGCGTATGCGCAGGTAACTCTGGTTGCCGGAGACAGCGCCGCCCGCGTTATGCTGCGGCACGTTGTCGTGCAGTTCATGCCTCACGCGCAGGTCGGCGCCGCCGTCCCAATCCAGTCCCTCCGTCTCGGCCTTTTCAGCCGCCTGGGCAAGAACCGCCCCGGCCAGACCCGCGCAAAACACCATCGTTAACTCTTTTTTCATGCAGCCCCTCTTGAGTAAGTTTAAGCATCCTGCCAACGGAAACGCGCCCGCGTTTCTTCAAACAAGAACGTTTATACCGAATCGCGGGTTTGAAGTCTAGTGTCTTTTTTCGTGTGCTGGTTTTTTGGGGCGCGATCTCATTTCATTGAATCGCACCCCCGGGCAGCGCGTAAACACATCTCCCTTTGCGCGCTCGTTGCCGGTCTCACAGCAGGTGCTGGCCGCCGTCCACGTACAGGATCTGGCCGGTCACGCTCTCCGCCTCCAGCAGGTAGCGCGCGGCCTCAGCCACCTGCGCGCATGAAGGACGCGCCCCGGTCGGGAAAAAACCCGCGGGCTCCGACCCAGCCGGCACTGACGGGCGCAGCACCGCGCCGGGCGCGACCGCGTTCACCCGCGCCCGCCCCCCCAGCTCCAGCGCGGCGGAAAGCGTGAAGGCCTCCAGACTTTTCTTGGACAGCAGGTACGGCATAGCCCCGGCCTCAGCATGGTCGATCCGCCGGTCGAGCATATTCACCACAGCGCCGACAGCGCCGCGCTCATCCAGATGCCGGACCAGCAGCGCGGTCAGACGGATCGGCGCCAGCGCGTTGATCCGCCACAGCCGCTCGAAATCATCAGGCGCGGCAGACCTCAGCGGCTGCCTTTCAAACACCGCGGCGTTGTTGACCAGCGCGTCCAACTGACCCGCCGCGTCCAGCGCCTGCCGAAAGACCGCGTCCGGACCGTCCGGCTTCGCCAGGTCGCCGACGACCGTCCAGGCCGCGCGGCCCTCCTCAAGCAGCGCGCGGCGCAGTTCCCCGGCGGCGGCGGCGGAACGGTTGGCGTGGATCACCACGCCCCAGCCCGACCGCGCCAGACAGACTGCGATCTCGCGTCCCAGACGCACAGCGGCGCCGGTCACTAACACGTTTCTGCGCATATCATCACACGTTCACAACCCGCTTCCAACCTATAAGCGGCAGTTGAGCGAGCATGAATCGGCCAAAGGCCCGTAAACATCGGTTCTTTTCGAAACCTGAGCCGCGCCTTTTGGCGCAAGGCGCAATTTGGAGTGCGGTGACAAGAGCCGCGCTGCGCGCGGGTCGCGGCACCGCTTTCCGGCCTGTCCGCGCCAAAGCGGCGTCGCGCGGAATACCGCTTGCCGCCGCACTTGTCTATAACTTCGCCATTTTGTCACACTAACGGTAGGGCGGTTTCCCCGAAACCGCCGCGGACGCCTCGGGGAGGCGTCCCTACCTCACACACCCACACACCGAAGTTACCCTCTCATTTTTGCCCGGCCCCCGGGCGGTCGGCCGTTCTATTCACTACTCACTCTTCACTCCGCATGGTTCTGATTGACAATCGACAGTTATGATCTTAACTTAATTCCTTATGCGCAGTCACACAAAAAAAGTGAATTACCGCGTCGCCGAGCGGGATTTCAAATATTACATTTTCGACTGGGATGACAACATCCTGCATATGCCCACGCGCATCCATCTTGAGAAACGCATGCCGGACGGCACATGGGCGCCGCACAGTGTCTCGACGGCAGTCTTTGCCGTTGTGCGGAACGACAAAGACAACTACCGCCCGCCCGGCGGCGTATGGGACAACGCCTTTTCCGATTTTCAGGACTACGCCAACGAAAGCGAGAGCCGCTTCCTGCGCGACGCGCGCGACGCCCTGGGAAAAGTCCTTTCGGGCGCCACCAAACCCGGACCCAGTTTCGACACCCTGCGGCATACTTTGGTCGAAGGCCGTCTTTTTGCGATCGTCACCGCCCGCGGCCACGAGCCGGAGTCCCTGAAAAAAGCTGTGCGCCTCTTCATCGAAATGGCGCTCACGCCCGACGCTAAAGAGGAGATGCTGGCCAACCTGCGCGGCTACCGGGCGTGCTTCGACCGGCTGACAGACTTCGGATCCGACGAAGCTGAACTGGAATACTATCTCGCGTTGAACCGTTACCACGCCGTCACCAACCCCTCTTTCAAAAAATGGATGTCTGGCACAGCCAAAGGCAGTGGCGCCGCCGAGACCGCAAAGCAGTTCGCGGTGCGCGATTTTGTGGAGCATGTCATCAAAACGGTTTCCCGAACCGGTGACGGAGCCTGGCGCAATCCGGTCAGCGTGGGCTTTTCGGATGACGACCCCGGAAACGTGACGGCCGTGGAAAAATATGTCCGGGCCGAGCTGGCGCGTCAATTCCCCGGCGTCAAGTTCTGCGTTTACGACACCTCCGACCCCAGCCTCAACCACGGCCGCAAATTGGTGGTCTCAGGACAGCTCGACCTGGGTCTGTGAGCGCCGCCGCCTTTGTTTTGCCGGTTTGAACTGGCGGCGCATCCGGCGCCCGTGTTATCATAGCTCCGTTTTTATTTCTACTTTTCGTGGTGCTTATGTCCGAAAAAGAAACCGCCGCCGCTACGGTCGGGACCGTGATCCCGCAAAAGCTCAAGCTGGAACTTCCTCCGGAAGGTTTCCGGCTTGAGAAGGGCGGAGTGTTGCCCGAAATAGAGGTCGCCTACGAGTGCTGCGGCGCCCCCGCGCCGAACCGGGACAACGTGATCTTCGTGTGCCACGCCCTGACCGGCGACGCCCATGTTGCCGGCGTCAGACCCGGCGAAAGCGGCGCCAGCGGCTGGTGGGAAGAGATGATCGGCCCCGGCAAGGGCATCGACACCGGCCATTACCAGGTCATCTGCGCCAACATCCTCGGCGGCTGCAAAGGCACCACCGGCCCGGCTTCGCTGAACCCCGCCACAGGCGCCCCTTACGGCGCGGCTTTCCCGAAAATCACGGTCGGGGACATCGTCGAGGTCCACCGCCTCCTGCTGCGGCAGCTCGGCGTCCCGCGCCTCGCCGGAGTCATCGGCGGCAGTTTCGGCGGCATGCAGGTGCTGGAGTGGCTGATCCGCCACTCGGACGAGCTGGACAAGGCGATCGTGGTGGCTTCCGCAGCCAGCCTCAACTCGCAGGCGCTGGCCTTCGACATCGTGGGCCGCCACGCCATCGCCGCCGACCCCGACTGGAACGGCGGCGATTATTACGGCAGCGAGCGGGCTCCGCAGAAAGGCCTGTGCAGCGCGCGCAAGCTCGCCCACATCACCTATCTGTCACAGCCGCTGATGGACACCAAATTCGGCCGCGAGAAGCGTCCTGAATGGTTGAGCGCCGACCAAGAGTTCCGCAACGCGCTCGAACGCGATTTCAGCACCTTCTTCCAAGTCGAGAGCTACTTGCAGTACCAGGGCGAAAAGTTCATACAACGCTTCGACGCCAACTCGTACATGCACATAACCCTGGCCATGGACGAGTACGACATCGAAGAACGGCACGGCTCGCTGGAAACCGCCTTCAAGGATATCGCGTCCCGCGTCCTGATCGTCTCGCTCAGCGGCGACTGGCTGTTCATGCCGGAACAGTCAGAAGAGCTGGTCACAGCCCTGCTGCGCCAAAAAAAGCAGGTCTCCTACTGCCATCTCGAAGCCGCCGCCGGTCATGACGCCTTTCTGACACACACCGCGGACCTGCAGCGCGTAGTCAAAGCCTTCATGCCGTGCCCGCCGCCTTCACCGGGCCGGGCCGGCGAGCAAACCGCCCCGCGCCAATGGCAGATCCGCCATTATCAAAAGGTCGTTGACCTGGTGCCGCCCGAAAGCCGTGTGCTGGATCTGGGCTGCGGCAACGGCTCGCTGCTGTGCATCTTGCGTCAGATGCGGCAATGCGAGGGCAACGGGGTTGAGATCGATGTCGAGCAGGTTATCA
>JAQWAM010000343.1 GCA_028707675.1 Kiritimatiellia bacterium
GGGCTGCCGACGCGCTGCACGACCGAAGACCGGAACAGCCGGGACTATCGCGGGTACAAGGGGATCGCCTCGTATCTGGCCCGTCAAGGGTTGGTCACCTTCGCGCCGCACAACCCGTATCGCGGCGATGAAAAGTTCAGGGTGTTGCAGCGCAAACTGAACCCGCTAGGCAAAACTTTGTTTTCCGTCATCATCGCGCAACACCGCCGCATTCTGGAATGGCTGGGTGGGCAGCCTTTTGTCGATCCCGCGCGCATCGCCTTTTACGGCCTTTCGTACGGCGGGAAATCCGCCATGCGGATACCCGCCGCGCTCGACGGGTATTGCATGAGCATCTGTTCCGGCGACTTCAATGACTGGATACGCAAGGTCGTCAGCGACGATTACCGCGGCAGTTACCTGTTCACCGGCGAGTGGGAGATCAGCGAGTGGAATCTGGGACGCACCTTCAACTATGCCGAGATGGCGGCGTTGATCGCGCCTCGGCCCTTCATGGTCGAGCGTGGCCGTGACGACAAGTGCGGGCTGGACGAATGGATCGCATGGGAATATGCGAAGGTCGAACGGCTCTACAGCAGATTGGGGTTGGATGATCATGCTGAGATCGAATATTTCAACGGTCCGCACGCTATCAACGGTAAGGGCACGTATGAGTTTCTTTACAAACATCTGTCATGGCAGCCGGGCGCGCCCTCGCCGGAGTGAGTCTTGCCCGCGCGTGTTAATGCCATGTAACTCGACAATAACGAAAACGAAAATGTTTCTCACACGAAGCCACGAAGGTCACGACGAATGATCATCCCCATCCAATACGGCAAGAAAACGATCCGTCTCGACATCCCAGATAAAAATCTGGCGTTCGACATGCGCGCCAACCGTTTCCCGGCGCCTGAAAGCGAGACAGAAGAAATCCGGCGATGTCTGGCACGGCCGGTCGGGACGGGCCGTATGGGAGCGCTCGTCCCAAAAGGCGCGTCGGTGGTCATTCTGGGCGACGACCGGACGCGGATGACGCCGCAGCACAAGATCGTCCCTGTCGTTTTGAATGAACTGAACGCCGCGGGCGTGAAAGACGCGCAGGTCAGGCTGATTATCGCCGTCGGGACCCACCGACCGATGACGGCGGCAGAAATAAGGCTAAAGTATGGCGATGAGGTGTTGCGGCGCGTCGAGGTCATCAATCATGACTGTAACGACCGGCGCAATCTGGTCGATAAGGGCGTCACGCGCCGCGGAACGCGTATTCTCGTCAGCAAAGATTTCATGCTGTCGGATTTCCGGATCGGCATCGGCGGCGTGTTGCCGCATCATCCCGTCGGGTGGAGCGGCGGGGCTAAGATCCTTTTGCCGGGAGTGGCGGGGCAGGAGACTGTCTGCGCCATGCATCTGTTGGGCGCGACCGAGCAGCAATTGGGCAAAGTGGTCACGCCCTGCCGAGAGGAGATGGAGGATTTCGCCCGCGAGGCGGGGCTGGACTTTATTGTCAACGTCGTCATGAACGAACGCGGGCGCATCGTCAAAGCGGTTTCCGGACATTTCATCGCCGCGCACCGGGAGGCCGTGAAATGGGGCATGAAGGTGTTCGGGGTCAAATTCAGAAAACACGCTGACATCACCTTGAGCAGCACTTATCCTGCTGATTATGATCTGACGCAGAGCGACAAGGGATTGTTCTCCGCGGAACTGGCCACGCGCAAGGGCGGCGAGATCATCTTGGTGTCGCCTTGTCCCGAGGGGATCGCGCCGACACACGGCGAAGAGATGGCGAAACTCGGCGGTTACGACGACGAGACCTTATGGGCGATGCTCAAGCAAAACCGGATACACGACCGCTTCTGCGCGTCCGAGTGCATGTATCTCAACCACATCAAACGCAATTTCAAGGCCACGTTGATGATGGATCCGGTGCTGAGCAACGTCATGGGGTTTCATTATCTGAGCGCGTCGGATCTGCCGGACTACGTGGCATACCGGTTGCGTCTGAACAATCGGTTGAAGATCGGTATCATCCATCAGAGCGGCGAGATCCTGCCGATTCCTCCCGCGTCCGGAATCGGTTCCGTGCGACGAAATGAAATCGCGCCCCGCGAACCGTTTTGACCGGCGTCCTGCATAAGGGTATAATCTGCGCAAAAAGAATTCCGGAAGGTTGTCGGTATGCGTGATTTGATTAATGTGATGGCGTTGGCGGTGCTGCAGGGAGTGACGGAGTTTTTGCCGGTCAGCAGTTCGGGGCATCTGGTCATCGCGCAGGATGCGCTCGGCATCAAGCTGCCCGGCATCCGGCTGGAGGTGATGCTGCACCTTGGCACGATGCTTTCGATCGTCGTCTACTACCGGGAAACGCTGCGGGCTCTGACGCGCGGGATATTGCGCGGCGAGCGCGCGAGCTGGGCGACGGCCGGGCATGTGGCGCTTTCGGCCGTGCCGGCGGTTTTTTTCTATGTGCTTTTCCACGACAAGGTAGACGCGTTCTATGAGGATTCGCGTGCGGTCGGCGGTTTTCTGGTTTTCACCGGCGTGGTTTTATGTTCCCTGCGCTGGATGCGTTGCGGCGCGAACGGCGTCACGGCGCCGCGCGCATTGCTGGTGGGGATGGCGCAGGCGTTCGCGGTGCTGCCCGGCGTCAGCCGGTCCGGCATGACGATTTCGGCCGCGCGCATGGCAGGCGTGGAGCCGCGCAAAGCCGCCGAGTTCTCATTTCTCATGTGCCTGCCGCTTTTGGCGGGGGCGGCCGCACTCGACGCCGTGCGGGGCGCGGCCGAAACGTCCGCCGCGCTCCCATGGTGGCTGCTGCTGGGCGGCGCGCTCGTGGCGGCGGCGGTGGGATATGCGGCACTGGCGCTGCTGGTGCGGGTGCTGCGCGGCGGCAAATTCTGGATGTTCGGGATTTACTGCCTCGCCGCTGGCGCCGCGACTTTATATGGAGTTCACTAGCATCCCCTAGGGGGTGTAAAACAGGCACACCGCCCTCTTTCCAACATTGATTCATTGGGCTTCTTTCTGATTTCAAAGTCGGTTCCGGAAATGCGTTTGCCGGCGGATTCGGCGGGAATGCCTGAAAACAGGGGTTTTTGGAGGGTGCTATCCCACAGGCACATTCGAGAAACGCTCAAACCCTTGGAAACAGAGCTGGTTTCCGACAATTACAGGCCGGCTGGGGCCGCCTGCTGTCCCATACTTACGCAGGGCGTCGAGCGCGATCCGGTCCGGAAGCCCTTCGGGAATCCACTGGACGATCTGCCGCAGGGCGGTGTATGCTGTCTTCGTTGGTCTGCCTGTGCGGGTAT
>JAQWAM010000344.1 GCA_028707675.1 Kiritimatiellia bacterium
CAACTCGCCCGCCTGGTGGGAACAAGTCTATGCCGTGCCACCGCTCATCTCGCAAAACGCCATGAAAAGCCTGCCGGTCATCCCGACCCAGATTATCGAATCCGCGGCCAACGCGCTGCTTTTCATCGCACTCTACCGGCTTTACCCTCGACGTCACAGCCAGAGCGGACTGGTCACCGGCTGCTACCTTGTCGGCTATGCCGCGCTGCGCTTCACGATCGAATACCTGCGCGGCGACCCGCGCATGGCGGTAGGGCCGTTCTCGATCAGCCAGGCCATCAGCATCGCCACCCTTGCCGTCGGACTGGCCTGCCTACTCTACGCCCGGCAACGCTCCTCTACTCGGCCACAATAAACGCCGCCGCTCGCTCTCGCACTAACGAACTCACAAGCCCCGCCCGCAACACTTTTTGTATTTCTTGCCACTGCCGCAGGGGCACGGGTCATTGCGTCCGGCAGCGCGCGGCTGACTCCTGACCGTCACTCCGGCATGCGCGGACGCCGCACCCGCATGATCGGTCTCGTCCATAGCCTGCAGCATCGCGTCAAAACCCGCCTGCGCCGCCTGAGGCACAGCGGGCGCGTTTGCCGCCTGCGGCTGGACTCCGCCGCCCAGCATATTCACGTCCGCGTGAACTGTCTGAACACGCGGCGAAACGTTCATCATTCGGTTGAAATTCTGCACTGTCGTGGCGCGGAAAACGGATGTTGCCACCTCGGTCTTGATGCCGGTCATCAATTCCTCGAACATTTCGAAAGCCTCGCGCTTGTACTCCACCAGCGGATCGCGCTGGCCGTAGGCCCGCAGGTTCACGCCGTGCCGCAACTCGTCCATGGCCCGGAGATAATCCTGCCACTGTTGGTCAATGCAGCTTAAGAACACCGAACGCTCCATGATCGGCAAAACACGGGGGTCTTCCATGGAACATTTCAGTTCATAGGCTTCAACCACCCGTCCGTAAATCAATTCTGCCGCCTCTTCAGGCTTGCCCTTGAACGGCTCGGCCTCATCCGGACGCAAGGCCACCGGGAAGGTGTCGCAAACCCAAGCGACCAGCTCTTGCGGTTCCGCGTCTTTAACGGAGGTCAGGTATTTCTCGCACTGTGTCAGGATCAGATCATTGAAAACATCTAATATATGGCCGTGCGCGCCGTTATCGTCCATTAACACTTCGCCGCGCAGGTCGTAAACCACCGTGCGCTGCTTGTTCATGACATCGTCGTATTCAAGGGTACGCTTGCGTATGGAGAAATTCTGCTGCTCCACGCGCCTCTGCGCGGTCTCGACAGAGCGGTTAAGCCACCTGTGCTCCAGAGCCTCGCCCTCCTGCATCCCTAGTCGCGTCATGATGCCGGAAATGCGGTCAGAGCCGAAAAGACGCATAAGGCTGTCTTCCAGCGATATGTAGAACTGCGACGAGCCGGGGTCGCCCTGACGCGCGCACCTGCCGCGCAACTGGCGGTCGATGCGCCTCGATTCGTGTCGTTCCGAGCCGATCACATGCAGCCCGCAAGGTTTTTCAATCAGCAGTTCGCGCAAAGTCTTGGGGCCGTTGTCGTACTTGCTGTCCAGTATTATCTGCGACTTGATGGTCGTCTCGGGAACCCACACCACGCTTTCTCCGAGCTTGATGTCCGTGCCGCGTCCGGCCATGTTTGTCGCGATCGTTACCGCGCCCGGTTGGCCCGCCAGGGAAACGATCTCTGCCTCACGCGCGTGGTTCTTCGCATTGAGCACATTGTGCGGTATTTTCGCCATCCGCAGCATTCGGCTCAACACCTCCGATGTGTCCACCGTCACCGTGCCAAGCAGCAGCGGTTGGCCTTTGCCGTGCCTTTTCTCAACATCTGTAATGATCGCCTTGTACTTCTCGCGCTGCGTCTTGTAAATCTGGTCATTGCCGTCAACCCGCCGCACGGGCCGGTTGGTCGGTATCACCACCACGTCAAGTTTGTAGATGTCGTGAAACTCCGCCGCCTCGGTCTCCGCCGTGCCGGTCATGCCGGCCAGTTTCTTGTACAGGCGGAAATAGTTCTGGATCGTGATTGTGGCAAGGGTTTGGGTTTCACGCTCGATCTCTACCCCTTCCTTGGCCTCGACCGCCTGATGCAGGCCGTCGCTCCAGCGCCGCCCCGGCAGGATACGTCCCGTGAACTCGTCAACGATGTAGACGTGGTTTTCCTGAACCACATAATCTACATCCTTCTCGTAAAGGCAGTAGGCTCGCAGCAACTGGTCGACATTATGAACCCGCTCGCTGCGGGTCATGAAATCCGATTGTATCTGCTGCTTCTTTTTGGCTTTTTCTTCCGCGCTGAGTTGCGCATCGCCCTCCAGCATCGAAAGCGCGGTCACGAGGTCAGGCATCACGAACATCTCGGGATCGGTCGGCGAAAGTTTTTCGCAACCCTTGTCAGTCAGCGACACCTCGCGCGTGCGTTCGTCGATAGTGAAGAGCAGATTCTCACGCAGGTCGCGCGCGAACTCCTTGCGCATCTCGGTCAGCATCATGTTCTCGACCTGTTCGTGCAGCTTGCGCACCGCGACATCTTCGATCATGTGCAGGAACTGCTTGTGCTTGGGCATGCCGTGATAGACCTGATACAGCTTGTGCATGGCCGTCTCTTGGTCATCTTCCTCTATGGCCTTTCTGGCCTCGCTGATAAAACGGTTGCATATCTCGTTCTGCTCGCGCACCAGGCGCTCGATGCGCGGCCGCAGCTCGCTGTACTGCGCGGTAGAAGAGTGCGCCGCCGGCCCGGATATGATCAGCGGCGTGCGCGCCTCGTCGATGAGGATGCTGTCGACCTCGTCGATGATCGCGAAATAGTGCCCGCGCTGCACTACCTGCGCCGGCTCTACGGCCATGCCGTTGTCGCGCAGATAGTCGAATCCGAACTCGCTGTTGGTGCCGTAAGTGATGTCGCAGGCGTACTGCTCGCGCCTTTGCGAAGGATCCATGTGGTTTTGGATGCAGCCGACGGTCAGGCCGAGATACTCGTAAACATGCCCCATCCATTGCGCGTCGCGCTTGGCCAGGTAATCGTTTACCGTCACCAGACGCACATTATTGCCGGACAAGGCGTTCAGATATAGCGGCAGCGTGGCCACCAGCGTCTTGCCCTCGCCCGTCTGCATTTCCGCGATCTTGCCGTTGTGCAGTGACATGCCGCCGATCAACTGCACGTCGAAAGGCACCATGTCCCATGTCAACATGTGTCCGCAAACATCCCGCGAAGTGCCGCACAGACGCCGGCAGGCGTTCTTGACGGTCGCGAACGCCTC
>JAQWAM010000345.1 GCA_028707675.1 Kiritimatiellia bacterium
AATTCCGCCGCATTGCTCCAAAAATCATTGTCCGGGTCATCGCCCGCCAACATGCCCCCCGTGGCCTGGCCGAAATAACGCAGCTCCCACCAGTCGCTCAAACCGTTGGCGTCGCTGTCTTGCCAGAACGGCAGATAATAACCCTGCGCAAGCCGCGGCCGGTCCATCAGGATGCCGGTCGCCGGATTTGGCGATGCCCCGCCCGGCGCCGGCCAGCGCGCGCCGTCCACGCTCCAGCCGCAGAAGGCGTATGGCGCAGAGCCTACAAAACCAACCTCCAGCGCGGTCTCGGTCTGCGCCGCTGTGTTCTCGTCGTGCCATGTCACTGTTGTCCCCAAAAGCTCTCCCGTGTCTGCCAGCCGGTAGCGGTTGGTCAGAGCGTACTGCGCCTGCCACAGCCAGGTCAGCCTGCTGGGCTGGATGATCAGCAACGTGCCTGCGCACGCGCCGTTCTGCGAGATGATGTCGCCGCCGCCTTCCCAACCCGCGCAGACCCGACGGTATCCGTCAGAAATCGGCACCGCCGCAGGCGCCGCCACTTCGAAAGGCGCGTTGGCGATTACGCTTGCGGTGCCGTAAGGCGGCAGTACCGTGCCGTATTGGGCGGGATCACCGTCGACCGTCAAATCCACCTCAACGCCGATGTAGACCGAGAAAAGCTCGGCAGGCGCCCCGTGCGGCAGCCGCACGGGCTCAGCCCCGTCAACCTCGACCTGATAATAGTAGTACACGGTCACACCCGGCGGCTGCGGCGGAATCTCGGCTGCGTAAAAAACATTCGTCACGGCCGTCGCCTGCGTTTCATGCCATGCGCCGGTCGGCGCACCGTTGTCGCCCGCCGCCCAGAAAAGGTTAGCGCCGCCGCTGCTGACCGCACCCGGCGGCTGGATCTCCAGCGCGGTGGGCACCGCGGCACCGTAAACTTGAGCCTCCGGCGGCGTGTGCGTGAGAACCGGCGCCAGCGCGCCGCGCACGTACAGCGCGGCCGCGCCGCCCTCGTAAGGCACCGCCGCGCCGATGACTTTAATCTGATATTCGCCGGCTGTGGCCGCCTCCAGACGCACCGTCTCAACCGTGTTGACGCGATCCGGAGCGCTGCCGCCGTTGGCATGGGTCAGGCCGTCTCCCGGCCCCGCCAGCACAAGGTCAAGATCGTTCACAAGGGTCGCTCCCGCTCCGAGCGTGGCGGGATAGTCGATCCAGACCAGCGCGATGTCAAGCGGCTGGCCCGCTTGTGTCACAACGATGACAAAAGTGTTGGTCTGACCCGCGCCGGGCTGGATGCGGTCCAGCAGAACGACCGCGCCGTCGGCAGGGAAGAGCGCCGCCTCAATATCCGGCTGGCCCCAGCCTTCGACATTATTCGGGCTCTCGGCCGGTATCTCCCGGTAGGCGCCCGTGCCGTACTGACCCGGGGTCAGCGAGCGCGACCCGCCCACCAACATGGCTTTGACCAGAGCCGCCGAAGGATTGCTCAACATGGCGCGCTCCATAGCGTACTGGCGCATCAGCGCCGCGGCGCCCGCCACCAGCGGCGCGGACATGCTGGTGCCGCCGCAGAAACGGTAAGAAAAGTGATCCGGCACGTAGCCCCAAAGACCGCCGGGTTTGACCGACGACATGGTGGAGATCACGTCCGTGCCCGGAGCCACCACGTCCGGCTTGACGCGGCCGTCCTGCGTAGGCCCCCTGCTGGAGAAGGCCGCCATGCCCTGTCGGTAGGGCGTAAGCGTCGCGCTTTGCGATACATAATCAGTCGTAATCGGCGCACTGAAAAACCACTTGGTATAAGGCGGGTAACTGTCAGCAAACATTGTGTATTTAGAACTGGTTTGCCCTCCAGTGCCGGGCGGGCGGTCATTCTCTGTGGCGCCTACCGCCACCACGTTTTTGGCGGCCGCGGGCGAGCCTACCGATCCCGGTTCCACCACCCCGTCATAGTTACGTTCGCGTCCGGCGTTGCCGGCCGAGATCACCGCCAGATGGTCCTGGTGCTCCCATACGAACGCGTCGGCTGTGCTGCAGTAAATGTCGTAATCGCCGTAGGTGTCCGCCCCCCAACTGTCAGAGTGCAGCCGCGCGCCATATTCATAACACTCGCCGAAAAGCTCGCCGAGGTCGTCCGGGATGCCGTCGAGCGAGTTGGTGTTAACGGCGCCAACCGCTTGGTGCACCAGTTCGGCCTCCCAGGCCATGCCGCGGAACTTGCCCGCGCTGTTCGCGCCGTTGCCGAAGATCGAGCCGGCCGTGTGCGTTCCGTGGCCGTTGATGTCCGAGGCGTCGCCCGGACGGGTGGGGCTGCGCGCGATGATCGCCCGCACCCGGCCTTGGAAATCCGCGTGGATGTTATTGGTCGCGCCGGTGTCGAGTCCGGTGTCGGCGTGCCCCACGACCTGGCCGCGCCCGGTCAGGCCGCGCAGGTTCCAGACGTTTGTGACGTTGAGGTGCGAGGGTATCGCGGCCCGGTCGTTGCGGGGCCGCGGCGGCGGGCGCTCCTCGATCCACTGCACTTCGCCCAATGCGGTCAAACGCCCGACCGCGTTCAGCGGCACGATTGCGCGAACGAGTCCGCGGTCTTTGGCGGCGGTGACCGCTTCCGCCGAGCCGCCCGCCGCCTTCACGGCTTCCGCCACCGGCGCGGCGTCTTCCGGCGCGAAGGTCTGGATCAGCAACCGCACGCTTGCCCCGGGCGGCTGCGCCGCCGCCAGATATGAGAGGAAGGGCTGGATTTTGTCGGACGGAAGGTACTCCTCGATCGCGTGTACGGTCGGCACTGCTTCCAGCGCCTTGAGGGCCGCGGGAGTCAGCTCGGCCAGAATAGAGTTGTTTGGCAAGAAACCTCGCGCGCAGCCCCCCAGTCCGGTCAGCGTCTGGCGCGTTGCCGCGGAGACCGGCACGTTGAACTGCACGATGAAAGGGGTTGTGCCGCGCGCGGTGGGGGACTGGCGTCCGCTGGCCTTGTCCGGCAGGGAGCGTGCCGCCGCGGTCACCAGCAGGCGGTTGGAGAGCAGAGTCTGGCGCACGCGCGGGACATCCGGTTCGGGCGGGAAGCGCGGCGGCGTGAAGCCGCGCCGCAACGGCGCCAGAACGGCCTCGTCCAGCAGCGGTGCCGCGGCGGCGGACGCGGCGGCGGGTATGCCGGAAGTGACAGGCGCCGCGGCCAATGCCGGCTGGCCGGCCATGTACGGGGGCGGCATGGTTGCGACGCGCTCGGTCAAACGCCGCGCGATGTCACCGCGCGGCGTTTCAGTTGCAGGCTGCGCGTTTCGCCGCTGGCGATAT
>JAQWAM010000346.1 GCA_028707675.1 Kiritimatiellia bacterium
TGCCCCACGTTCTGCAGCAGAGCCAGGAATTCCGGACTCTCATGGTCAGGCGCCATTTCCGGCGCTTCTGCGGACAAGCCGAGCGCGTTCTTGACCTCGTCGAAATTCTCTATCTGCGGCGCGTTCTGCACGATGATGCGGTCAAGCGCCGCCAGTTGCCGCTCGCTTAATTTGCGTCCTGAATCCGCCTGCTGACGGAGCGAAGCCACAAACGGCTCCTGCGTTTCAGACAGGTTCATGCCGGCCAGAACTTCAAACCTGCGCTCGGCCTCCTCGTTGCTTGGCGCGGCGCGGTCCTGCTCCAGCGCCTCGCTGAATCCCAGTCCGTCTAACGCCGCGTCAGCGTCCTTTATCTGTGACCTGTACCGGATGGCGATCTTGACCAGCGCCGCCAGCTGCTTCTCGGTGACATCCTTGTCGCCGATCTGGTCGCGCACCGACGCCACGAACTTTTCGTCGCTGTAAGTGCGCCGTCCGCGCTTGACCTCCGGCCCCCACTCCCGGACCTGCTCAAGCATGGTCAAAACCGCGCTCACTTTCCCGGCGTCCGCCGGAGGAGCTTTGCATTTCTCCATCCACTCCTGGAAACGGCCATAAAAATCTTCCATCATCTTGGCCCACTCGACCTGCCCCTCTTCAATCCGGTCGAGACCCTCTTCCATAGTGGCCGTGAAGCCGACATCAAAAAGCTGCGGCAGATTGCCCACCAGCAGGTCGTTCACGGCCAGACCCAGATCCGTCGGCGTCAACTGCCGTTTCTCGCGGGTGGTGTAGTCCCGGGCGTTGAGCGTCTCTATGATTGACGCGTAAGTCGAAGGCCGCCCCACGCCGTTGCCCTCCAAAGCGCGGATCAGCGAGGCCTCGCTGTAACGCGCGGGCGGCTTGGTCTCTTTGCGTTCGCTCAGCCACTTCAACAGACACAGCGGATCGCCGGCTTCCAGCGGCGGCAGCCGGTCGACGTCGTCGGCGGCATCTTCCTCCGCCCCCTCCTCTTCCGCCTTTTTCTTGCGTATGTCCAATGCCATGACCTTCAGGAACCCGCTGAAAATAACCTCCGACGCGCTGACCGTGAACAGGTAGCTGTGCCGCAAAGGCGCCTTTTCGGGCGCGATCTCCACCGTCTTCTGCGCGATCTTGGCCGCCGTCATCTGGCTGGCGATGAAACGTTTCCAGATCAGCTCGTACAAACGCAGCGACGGCGCGTCCAGCACCCCTTTCAGGCTCTCCGGCGCGCGTCCGGGGTCAGTCGGGCGAATCGCCTCGTGCGCCTCCTGCGCGCTGGAACGGCTCTTGTAAAAGTTGGGCTTCTCGGGACAGTAATCCTCGCCGTATGTGGAGACGATGAGCTGCCGGGCCGCGCTCTGCGCGTCGCGCGCGACATTCACGGAGTCGGTACGCATGTAGGTGATCAGGCCGACAGGCCCGCCGTCGCCGAAATCCACGCCTTCATACAGCGACTGCGCCAGGCGCATCGTGCGGCTGGGTGAGAAGCCGCAGACGCTCGAAGCCGCCTGCTGGAGCGTGGAGGTGATGAAAGGCGGCAACGGCCGTCGCGTCGTCTCGCGGGTCTTGACCGCTTTGACGCGCAGCAGGCTGCCCTCCAGATCGGCCAGCAAAGCCGCGGCGCCTTCCCGAGAACCGATCGCGGGCTTCGCATCGTCAATTCCCGCCAGGCGGATGGAGAAAGCGTCCAGCGGCGCGGTCTCGCGGCGCACCTCGGCCCCCAGCACCCAGTACTCCTCCACCTTGAAAGCCTGTATCTCGCGCTCGCGTTCCGCCACCAGCCGCAGCGCCACGGACTGCACGCGTCCGGCGCTGAGCCCTTTACGGATACGCCTCCACAACATCGGACTCACCTTATAGCCGACAATGCGGTCCAGCACACGCCGCGCCTGCTGCGCGTCAACACGGCGCATGTCTATCACTCCGGGCTCGTCGAAAGCCGCTCGAACCGCGCGCGGCGTGATCTCGTTATACTGCACGCGGTAAAACGGCTTGTCCTTTGCGACATCGGACAAAGACTCCTGCAGATGCCACGCGATGGCCTCTCCCTCACGGTCCGGGTCCGGCGCCAGATATATTGACTCGCAGCTCTTCGCGGCCTTTTTCAGCTCTGCTATGACCTTGGCCTTGCCTTTGGAAAAGACGTACTTGGGCAAGAACCCGCGGTTGACGTCCACCCCGAGCGTCCTTTCCGGCAGGTCGCGTATGTGCCCCACCGATGATTTGACCACATAACCCGAACCGAGAATCTTGCCGATGGTTTTCGCCTTGGCCGGCGATTCCACAATCACTAGTTTTTTTGCCATTTCCGCCTTCCTTAAAATTACCGTCCTAAAGTCCCTGCTCATTGCGCCGCGTGACGATTCCGCCGCTAAGCAAACGCACCAACCGCTTGATCTGCAAGCCCACCAGAATGGCGTTGACCTTGCCGGCGTCAAGTCCGCAGCCGCGGATCACCTCGTCCACAGGCGTGCCCTGCATCTCAACCAGCTTCATCACCGCCTGCTCATCCGACGTCAGCACCGCCCGCGGCGGCGTGTCCGCCTTGGCGCCGCCATTCGCGTAATCCTGCGACCCCGCAAAACGCAGCCGCATACCCGAAAGCAAGTCCTGCAGCTCTTCAGCCACATCATCCGCGGTCGTGACCAGCCGGGCGCCCTCGCGCAGCAGCTTGTGGCACCCCTGCGAGGCCGGCGAGTCGATCCGCCCGGGGATTGCCATCACGCTGCGGTTCTGGTCCAGCGCCTGTCCCACAGTTATCATAGTCCCGCTGGTCAGCGAGGCCTCGACCACCAAAACCCCCTTGCACAGGCCGCTGACAATCCGGTTTCGCATGGGGAAGGTCTGGCGGTCAGGCTGCCGACCGAAAGGATACTCCGACACCACCGCGCCGCCTTTCCGCGCCATTTCGCGCGCCAGGCTCTGGTTCTCACGCGGGAACAGCCGGTCGAGCGCTCCGCCCAGCACCGCCACGGTGCGGCCCTTGGCCTGCAATGCCCCGGCATGCGCCTCCGCGTCGATGCCCAGCGCCAGGCCGCTCACCACCGTGTAACCCGCGCACGCCAACTGGTAACCGAAGCGGCGGGCCGCCTCGCGCCCGTAAACAGTAGGCCGCCGCGTGCCGATGATCGCCACCGCAGGCATATCCAATGCCTCGACACTGCCGGCCACATACAGCGCCAGCGGCGGGTCAGATATCCGCTTGAGCAGTTCCGGATACCCCTTGTCAGCCCAGGTTATCAGTTTGACATGCGACCGCTCAGCCTTATCGATCTCTTG
>JAQWAM010000347.1 GCA_028707675.1 Kiritimatiellia bacterium
GTGTCGCGCCAGCCAGGGTCTTGCTCGGCGGTCTGTTTGGTGCCCGAAGGTAATTCGGCTGCTGCGGAACAAAAGGTTGCGGGAGCAAGCCAGAAGGCAAGGGTCGCCGCGCAAATCAAGATGGTCTTTTTCATATGCCTTTCCAATGGAGAAAGTGTTGTGAACGCATGGCATGCAAGTATGGCCGCGAACTCCCTTTACTCGATAACAGCCAGCAAGTCGCCTGTGTTTACTTTGTCGGTCTGCGCGACATTGACGGACTTGACCTTGCCGCCGCACGGGGCGGCAACCGGCGTCTCCATTTTCATCACGTCCATGACCAGCAATTCGTCGCCTTCGCTGACCGCGGCGCCTGCGCTGACCGAGACGCGCAGGACGGCGCCCGGCATGGCGGCCTTGACCTCGGTCTCCTTGCCGCCGGCGGCGGCAGGGGCGGCGGGGCCGGCGGCGGCCATGCCTTCAGCCACGCTGAAGGCGTATTCGCTGCCGTTGACCAGCGCCTTGTTGTTTTTAAGCTGGATTGCGTAGGCCTTGCCGTTGACCGTGACGGTATATCCCGAATCGGATTTGGCCGCACCGTCCGCGGCTTTGCCGGGGGCGTTCTTGCGGATGCCGAGCTGGGCTTTGCCCTCGAGGAACAGAATGCCTTTCTCTTGGCAGGCGGCGGCGATGAACAGGTTCTCGTCCGTAATCGGCAAGCCCTTGTCATTCAGCATGGTACGGAAGTAATCCAACGACTTCTTGGGGTCGGCGTCGTTGATTTCCAGAACAGTCTTGGTGGTGGGTTCGAGACCCAACTGCTCGGAGGCTATCTTGACGATCTCCGGATCTGGTTCGACCGGGGTTTTACCGAAGTATCCCAGCACCATTTTTCCGTAGCCGGGGGCGATTTTCTTCCACGGTCCCTGCAGGACATTGTTGAAAGCCTGCTGGAAGTAGAACTGCGAAACCGGTGTCACGGAGGTTCCGAAGCCGCCGCGCCGGACGACCTCGGACATGGCCGAGATCATGTCGTTGTAGCGGCTCATCAGATTGTTGTCGCGCAGCATCTGCGTGTTGGCGGTGAGGGCTCCGCCGGGCATCGGGGACCAAGGGATCATCGGTTCGACCTTGGTGGCCTCAGGCGGCAGGAAATAGTCCTTCATACAATCACCGAAGACCTTCTCGGCTTCGCGAACCTTGTCAATGTCTATGCCCAGATCATACTCGGTGCCGCGCAGGGCGTGCCACATGACGATCACGTCCGGCTGGCAGGTTCCGCCTGAAACCGGAGAGAGGGAAAGATCGATGGTGTCGGCTCCTGCATCCAGGGCGGCCTTGTAGGCCAGCACACCACAACCGGCTGTCTCGTGGGTGTGGTATTGAATCCGCACATCGGCAGGCAACATCTTGCGCGCCCGCTTGATGGTCTCGTGCACAATCGAAGGAACCGAAGTGCCTGAAGCGTCTTTGAAGCATACAGACTCAAACGGGATGCCCGCGTCTAGAATTTGGCGCAGGGTCTTTTCGTAGAAATCGGGGTCGTGAGCGCCCTCGCAGCCGGGCGGCAGGGCCATCATGGTGACGACCGCCTGATGTTTCAGTCCCGCGTCGTGGATGCACTGACCGGAAAATATCAGATTGTTGACATCGTTTAGCGCGTCGAAGTTGCGGATGGTGGTGATGCCGTGTTTTTTGAACAGCTTGGCGTGCAGGCGGATCACATCTGAAGAGGCGGAATCCAGGCATACGATGTTCACGCCGCGCGCGAGGGTTTGCAGGTTGGCGTCAGGACCGGCTGTTTCACGAAACCGGTCCATCATATGGAAAGAGTCCTCGTTGCAGTAGAAGTAGGGGGACTGGAACATGGCGCCGCCTCCAGCCTCGAAATAGGATATGCCCGCTTCGCGGGCCGCGGCCACGGCCGGCATGAAGTCTTCGGTCAGGACGCGCGCGCCATAGACGGACTGGAAGCCGTCACGGAAAGCTGTACACATGAAACTGATCTGTTTTTTTGCCACAGTAGAAGTCCTTGATTAAGGGGTTTGTCTTTCTTGAAATCGGTTCAGCCCGCGTGGGCATTGACGGCGGCTATGGCGATTGCCACCATAACATCATCATTGACGGCCGCGTTAGCGGTTCCTGTTTTCTTTTTGGGTTCCGGATCAGGCAGAATATGGTTGAAACGCGGCACGATGTTAGCCGCTCGGTTCATGACCCAAACGAGCAGGGCAAGGAAGCAAAAAACGATTCCCATGCCAGCGAGCATCAAAACCAAACCTTGTGCCAAAATTGCCATAAAAAATCCCTTCAGAACGCAACTAACAAATTGCCCAAAGATTATATCTTTTTGCTGGTCATAAAGTACAGGACAAAATGCCAGAAATTGTTTTTTGGCGACAACTTGGGTTTTGAGAGATTGGGCTTGTCTTACGGAAGTGCGGAAAGTATATTTACGGTAGTCATTGCAAAACGCAAATCAACAAACTGAACGAGGAAAAAAATGTCGTATAAAGCGTCGCGTCGCGATTTTCTGAAACTGTCAGCCTTGGCCGGATACGGCGCGGCTGCCGCGCAGACAATGAAGCCTGCCCCGGCGCTCGCACAGGGTGCCGCGGGCGGCACTGTGATGGGACTTAAGACGCCGAAAATGGATCGTGTGCGCGTGGGCTTCATAGGTCTTGGGCGCGGCAGCGGCCATCTTGGCGACATGCTCAAGATCGAGGGGGCGGAGGTCACGGCGCTGTGCGACAGCCACCAGCCCACGCTGGATCGCGCGCTCAAGCGCGTGGCGGACGCGGGGCGGCCGCAACCGGCGGCGTTCGGCGACGGGCCGGAGGCGTACAAGCGTATGCTCGAGCGTGACGATGTCGATATCGTCTATATCGCCACACCCTGGGAACTGCACACGCCGCAGGCTCTCGATGTGATGCGGGCCGGCAAACACGCCTTCACAGAAGTCCCCGCCGCGATCACGACAGAAGAGTGCTGGGCGCTGGTGGACACGGCCGAGAAGACGCGGCGCCACTGCATGATGCTTGAGAACGTCAACTACGGTCGCGAGGAGCTGATGGTGCTGAACATGGTCCGGCAGGGGCTGTTCGGCGAGCTGCTGCACGGTGAAGCCGCCTACATCCACGAGCTGCGCAGTCAGATGAATCAGGTGGAGCACGGCACGGGATCGTGGCGCACCCTGCACTACGCGCGGCGCAACGGCAACCTGTACCCGACCCACGGCCTGGGCCCGGTGGCGCAGTACATGGGCATCAATCAGGGTGACCGCTTCGACTACCTGAG
>JAQWAM010000348.1 GCA_028707675.1 Kiritimatiellia bacterium
GTGATCGAAGTTCGCTGTCATGGATGTAGTCTACTCTGGAGATAATCCCCAACTCAAGAGCTAGATTAAGATTAAGATTAAGATTAAGATCGGGAATCACCGGCACCAACAGAACTGCAATGCGCCCGATTCTGCGGAGGGGCCTTGTTTTTTATGACATAAGTTGAAAGCATAGCTACTCCGGCTTCACTCGTCGCGATAAGGCTGGCCCTTCTCGAACAGCACCAGACGGCTGTTTAGAGCCGCGGCCTTGACCTCTTGGCCTTCCTGCGTGTAGATGGCAATCGCTTTGCGTGTGGCATCCAGCGCGCGCCGGAAAGATTTGTTTTCGGCCTGCGCGACGCCCAGAACTTCCAGCGCTCTGGCATCTTTGTCCTTAAGCAGCGAACAGGCTTTCTCGGCCATTTTCAGAGCCTCGCGCCCGTTGCGCAGCTCCGGGAAGGGCGAAGCGGCCATGATCCATGCCGCGTCGCAAAGAGACTCGGTGTTCGTCCGGTCGTTTTCCAGAGTATCGAGCGCGGCCTTGAGCAATTCACGCGGCTTGGCCAAGCGCGAAAGGCGCACGCTCTCCTCGCCTTTTTTTCTGAAGTCCAGATTCAGGCCGGCCAGTTGCAGTTTGGTTTCGATGTCGGCCTTGTCAACAGCCTTTATGTAGGCGTCTTCGGTAGAGATGATGCCTTTGCTGGCCAGCCTGGTCAGCTCGTCGCTGAAGGTCTGCATGCCCTGCGCCTTGCCGGTCTGCATCACTGAACCCAGCATGTGGGTCTTGGCTTCGCGGATCAGGGCGGACACGGCGGTGTTGACCACCAGAACCTCAAAAGCGGCGATGCGGCCGCCATCGGTTTTTTTGCACAGGGTTTGAGCCACGACGCCTTTAAGGGTGTCTGCCAGCATCGAGCGGATCTGGTTTTGGCGCTCTGAAGGAAATTTATCGATCATGCGCTCGACAGTGGTGGCGGCCGTGTTGGTGTGCAGAGTCGCGAAGACCAAGTGCCCTGTCTCGGCGGTCTCGATGGCGTTCTCCATGGTCTCGAGATCGCGAATCTCGCCGACGAGCACTATGTCAGGGTCTTCGCGCAGAGCCGAGCGCAGCGCCCGCGCGAAACTCTTGGTGTCGCGGTGCACCTCGCGCTGGTTGATGATGCACGCCTTGGGCTTGTGCACAAACTCGATGGGATCCTCGATCGTGATGATATGCTCGTTGCGGTTGCGGTTGATGTAGTCAACCAGCGCTGCCAGCGTGGTGGACTTGCCGCTGCCGGTAGGACCGGTGACCACCACAAGGCCCTTGGAAAGCATGCAGAAGTTGCGCATGATCTCCGGCAGGTTGAGATCCTCGAAGCTGGGGATCTGTTCCGGGATCACGCGCAGAACCGCGCCGTAGCCAGACATGTCGCGGAAGCCGTTGACGCGGAAGCGGGCGGTGCCGGGTATCTCGTAGGCGCAGTCGGTGTCCCACTCGGCCTCGAGCTGCGCGATATTCTCTTCGGGCATGAACTCTTTCAACAGCTCGAATATCTGCTGGCTGGAAAGCGGCTGTTCACGGGTGAGCGGCAACAGAGTGCCGTGCACGCGGATATAGGGCAAGCGGCCTGCGGTGATGTGCAGGTCGCTGCCCTGTCCGGAGACCAGCGGTATCAGGTAACGGTCAATGGCAGGCATAACGCTCTCCAAAGTGTTTTGTTTTTTCAGTAGCAGGGCAGTCAGGGGGCGACCGCAATAAGGCGGAAGAATCCTTGCGTGGCTCCCGAAGGCACCCTGGCGTGGATTCTGACATGCCGTTCTCCCTCTTCGGTGTCGCCCAGAATCTCGCGGTACGTAACCGTGAGCGGCTGCCAAAGGGCTGTCGGCCCCGCCAGCGCCGGGGTCCACTCAAGCTGATAATCGGTTTGCGGCACACCGGTGAAATCGATCACGCAGAGGGCGCCGAGAGGCTCGCTCATGCTTTGCAGCGCGCCTGCCGACGGCAGCGCTTCCGGTTGCAGACGCAGCGCGGTTATGGTGGATGCTGGCCCTATGCCAGGCAAGGCTCCGGAACCGCCCGGCGGCGGCGCTGCCGGTTCGTCCACATAGGTGGCGGTTAAGGAGATATCTTTGGCCGGCATCGTGAAAGTGCAGGTTGCGGCCGTTATATCCGACAGCACGAAAACATCTCCTTCCCAACTGTCGAACACCTGACCCTCCTCAGGGGCATCCGCAGCGATGGTCAGCGAGGTTCCGACCGGGAAGACCTGATGCTCGACCGCTTCTTCTATCACCGCCCCGATGCCCGCGACGTGTGCAGGCAATGTGAATGAGACTATGCGGCCCGAAGAGATCGTCAGCTTGTGAGTCGGCGTCCAGAGGCCATCGCGCAGCCAGACGCAGTCTTGAAGCACACTGGCGTCAACATCCTTGCTGTATTTGAAGAGGAAGGTACGCAGCGTTTTGGCGGCGGTCTCGCGGGCCTCCTCGCCGTTGCGCACAACATGGTTCGCGTTGTACCAAGCCTCATCTTTGCCGGACATCCAGGCGTGCGGCAGATCTGTCGGATCCTGATCGGGGGTGGCCCAGAACTCGAGCATATCGGCAGCGGCCTCGCTGCTGGCGGCCCACTGCCAAGTCAGAATGCCGGTGCCGTAGTTTGTGACCGCTACTTGCGCGTGCTGGTTGTGGTTGACGTAGCCGAAGCGGCCGAAGCGCACGGCGTCCGCGCCTCCGGGGGCATCCGACACCCAGCTCACACCGCCGTCTTCGCCGTTGAATTCGCCTGCGGCGGACTCTCCGTTGACATCGGGCAGCGCTGGAGAACAACCGAAGGCGTCGACCATGCCTTGCGGGATCCAGACCAGACGGTCGATCGTGATGGTGTTCTCGCGGATCAGATAGGAGCTGTCGCGCACGAAACGCAGGGTGATTGAGTTGGCTCCCGTGATGCGGTTGGTAGCGTGATGCCAAGCGCCGCATTTCGCGGAGACGCCGCCGGCCAAATCCGTTCCGTTAACAACAACCTGCACGCGGTCATACGCCGTTTCCGCCTGACCCCGCCACCAGAAGTGCAGAACGCCGTCACCGACAAAGTTGGTGAAGGTGAGCTCGGCAGACTGGCCCGCGCCGACTGCCGGGCCGCCAAAGACAACGACCGGATCGTCATAACGGATGCCGCCTTGCGCCTGAGCGACCACGCCTGTACCCGAGGCGGCGGTTACGGTCAGTGGCTGCCCGTCGATTGTCAATGCGCCGGCAAGTTGCTCGCGGACGGTCTGCTGTCGGTAAACAGCGGTC
>JAQWAM010000349.1 GCA_028707675.1 Kiritimatiellia bacterium
AATAGTAGATGTTGGGTATCCACAACCCAAGACATAACGCGGTCCAGGGAATGATGGTGTCGTTCTTGGGCAGAAACATGTGGAGCTTATCCGCATTGAGAGCCCAAAAACGCTGGTTACCCCCCATCCGCTCGGTCACAAGTCCCGCAGCCGATGACGAAGCCGCGGTAGTTGCGCCCACACCGGGCGTCAAAGACATCACGTCAGCCGTGCCCAGCGCCTGAAAAGCGAAAACTGATATCAGCACACCGCCGATAATCAATGCCGTGCCTTGGATCAGATCGGCCCAAGCGCAGGCCTTGAGACCGCCGGCCGCCACATAACCGGCGGCCAGCAAGCCCATGATCCAGCAGCAGTAAGTCAAAGATATTTTTATGCCTGCCTCCAGCAGAAGGTCGCGCATGGGCAGAGCTCCGGCGTAAATCACGCCGCAAAGTGAAACCCCCACCAGTATCAGCATCATGAAAACGGCCATGATCGAGCGCGCCATACGGTTGTAGCGGTGTTCCAGAAAACCGGGGATGGTGAATATGCCTGTCTTTAGGAAATAAGGCAGGAACGCGAAAGCCACCATAACCAGCGTCACCGCGGCCATCCACTCGTAACTGGCGATCGCAAGGCCCAGATAAGAAGCCGCCTGCCCCGACATCCCGACAAACTGTTCCGCCGAAATGTTGGCGGCGATCAGTGAAATCCCGATCAGCCACCATGTCAGGCCGCGCCCAGCCAGAAAATAATCTGCGGCGCCCCCCTCCTCGCTGTGTGCGCTCTTGCTTTTCCAGAGACCGACTCCGATCACCGCGCCGATGAAACAGATAAAAACAGCCAAGTCTATGATACCCATTAGATCTCCTTGCCTATAACTTCAAGTTTTCTCACCGAATTAAACGAATTAAGCTAATTACAATTCGTCGCATTCGTATAATTCGTTGATAACAGTTACCACCTTCGTTTATTCCCGCTATGCGGACGGCGGGCTTGACGTTTATTTCACGCTGAAGCGATACTCCGTGACGCTCTTATAGACCGCCCCCGGGCGCAAAATCGCGGACGGGAAATCCGGCTGGTTTGGAGAGTCAGGATAATGCTGCGTTTCCAACGCCAGCCCTCCGCGGTAAGCGAGGTTCTTGCCGCGCTTGCCGGGAACCTTGTCCGTGAGAAAGTTGCCGCAATAAAACTGCAAGCCGGGCTCAGTGGTCCAGACCTCCATGAATCTTCCGGTGCTTTTTTCGTAAAGGGCCGCCGCTGGCGCCAGTCTTCCGTCCTGATTGTTCAAGACCCAGTTATGATCGTAACCGCCGCCGAAACGCAACTGCTCGTCATCAGCCTCGATCCTGGCGCCGATCTGCCAAGGAACCGTGAAATCAAATGGCGTTCCTTTGACAGGAATCCGCTTGCCCACAGTTATCAGACCAACATTCCCGGGCGTCATTCTGTCCGCGCTGATGGTCAGTTCATGGTCTAAAATAGCTCCTTCGGCTTCTCCCTTAAAGTTGAAATACACATGCTGCGTGAGGTTAACCGGCGTGGCTTTGTCGGTAACCGCCTCATATTCTATGCGCCACACGTTTTCTGGTGTCAGCCAGTAACGCACAATCACATCCAGATTGCCGGGATAGCCCTGATCCCCGTCAGGACTGCGCATCTTGAACTGCACGCCAACGCTCTTGCCGTCCGACAGCGGCTCGCCGTTCCAGACATACGCGTCAAAGCCCTTTGTGCCGCCATGCAGCGAGCAGGGCTTGCCGCCCGGCTCGTTGTTGACCGGAAGGACGTAAGTCTTGCCGTCCAGAACAAACTTGCCGTTCGCGATACGGTTGCCGTAACGCCCGATCAGCGAACCGAAATACGGATCGTGTATCTCGTATCCGGCCACATCGTTGAACCCAAGCGTGACGTCTGCCTTCACGCCGTTTCGGTCGGGTGTGAAAAGGCGCACCACTTTGCCGCCATAGTCTATCACATCCATTACCACACCGCCGGCGCCGGTCAAAGTGTATTGCTGAACCCTCTGTCCGTCCTTGGTCTGGCCGAAAGGCTTGATCACCACCGATGGCTCACAGGCATACCGCATATCATCTCCGTCTTTAACGTTTAAAACCGAACGGCATCCACATATCATCGCGCCGCATGTCACAACATACAACGCCGCATAACGAGTGCTTCCCATTTTCATAACCTCAATCATTGGCCGACGCTTTTTTACGCGCTGCCCCCCGCATACCTGCCGCGGAAACAGCGCGTTTTTGTTGTCTGGATTATATAATATCAGCGCACAGGCACCAAGGCCAATTTCATGGTTGTCGATTCAGCGGCGTGTGCTATAAACTATGCCAATGTCCGTTAAGAGTAATATCCGCGCGTCATCGGCGATGCTGCTCGGGGCCGCGCTGTCCTGTCTGGCCGCCAGCCCGGCGGACGGGCTGCATAAAACCCTTAAATTCACAGCCCCGTCTTGCTCGGTCAACGCCGCGGGTAATGTGGTTGTCACATTGCCCGGCTGCGAACCGGACGTGGTATCCGCTCTGCCGGTGCTGCCGGTTGCCGGAGTGTCGTTTGATGTCGACGACGGTTGGGAGGTTGAAGATGTGCGTCTGACTTATGCAGGCGTAACCGAGATCCCGCTGACGGCTCCGGTGCAATGGGGCATGCCGCCTTATCTGTACGGGGAGGCGCCCGGCCGCGCGCAACCCGATCCGGCCGTATATTTATCGGAAGTCCCCTACCCCGACATATCCGCCCCGGTTTGGCGCACCGACCGCAGCGGAAAAAAAACGCTCCTGTCCGTCAAAGTGTTCCCCGTGCGTTTTGTCCCGGCGCGAAACAGGCTGCTGGCTGCCAGCGAGGTAACCGTGTCAGTGACCCTCCGCGCGGCCGCCCCGCTTTCCAGCCCGCTTAAACGCACAGTTGCAACTCCGGCGATATTCTCCATGCCGCAGCCGCTCGATCCTGCCGCGTCTTATTCTTACATAGTCATTTCCACGACCAGCCTGATCCACAACACCCCGGCGCCTTGGAACCTGCAGGCGCTCTGCGAACACCGTTCACGCTCGGGACTGGTGCCGTTGATAGTGCCGGTCGAGGATATTTACGCATGTTATGCCGGCAACAACAACCCTGAGAAGATACGCGCGTTCCTGCAGGAGGCCTATGCGTTATGGGAAACACGCTTCCTGCTGATTGCCGGCACCTTCGAGCTGATCCCCGTCCAGAAACTGTATCTGTCTTTTGTTGACTTTTTTATGA
>JAQWAM010000350.1 GCA_028707675.1 Kiritimatiellia bacterium
ATTCCGGCCATCAAAGACCATTATCGCCGGAGGCACCGGGGGCGGCGGTCGTTCCCACCTGCACCCATATATTCCTCGCACAATGTCTGTGCGCGAATGTGCGCGTTTACAAACATTACCGGATAAACACTTCTTCACGGGGCCAGTGGCGCGTCAGTTCACGCAAGTCGGCAACGCCGTTCCGCCTGTTTTAGCTTATGAAATTGCCTGCGCTATATATAAGACGATCTATCAAGGGCAAAAGAGTGCCAAGATAAAACCAGTCGTGCCTGTTTCATAGTTTCACGCTAATTATGCCTTGTTGATATAACTAAAAGAGGAAAGCACATGATAACACGCGACGGCGAAATGACGGCGGAACTGCGCGAGGGCATGCGCGGCGGCAAGGGCACCGTGAAAGTCGAGAACTGGTTCGCGCCGGAGGCTTTCGGCGCCAAGGTGCGGCTGTGCGCGCGGCTGACCGTGCCGCCGGGCGGCTCGATCGGAACCCACAGCCACGAGGCCGAGGACGAGATCTATATCGTGCTCTCCGGCCGGGGCATTATCATCGAGGGCGACAGCCGTACTCCTGTCGGCCCGGGCGACGCCATCCTCACCGGCAAGGGCGGCGCGCACGGCGTGGAAAACACCGGAGCCGGACCGCTGGTCATCGCAGCGATCATAATGCTTTACGCCTGACCCTTTTTGCCGGAACGCGACCCAACCATGAACGAACCGCGAAAAATCAGCCTCGAAGCCGACGGACAGACCGTTACCGGCACCGTCGAGTCCATCGTCTACCGCAATGACGAGAACGGCTACACGGTCTGCACTGTCAAGATCCCCGCCCGAATAAGAGGACGCGAAGACCTCGTGACCGTGGTCGGGAACTGCGCGGCGATCTGGGAGGGCGAAGAGCTGCAAGCCGAGGGCGAGTGGGTCAGGCACAAGGCCCACGGGCAGCAGTTCCATGCCAAGACCATCACCTGCATTACCCCGACATCGACGGAGGGCTTGCGGCGTTATCTGGCCAGCGGCATGATCAAGGGCATCGGCCCGACCTTCGCCAAGCGCATCGTTGACAAGTTCGGTGAAAAGACCCTGGACATCATCGACCGCGAATCCGGCCGACTGCGCGAGGTCGAAGGCATCGGCGAAAGCAGGCGGCGCATGATCAAGGAGTCATGGACCGAACAGCGCGGCGTGCGCGAGATCATGATCTTCCTGCAGTCGCACGGCATCGGCACCGCCAAAGCCTCCCGCATCTACCGCCAGTACGGCGCGGACTCCATCGCGGTCGTAAAGCGCAACCCCTACCGGCTCTGCGAGGACGTATGGGGCATCGGTTTCAAAAGCGCCGACGCCATCGCGCTCAGCGTCGGGATCCCGCACGACTCCGAGCTGCGCGCCTGCGCGGGCCTGATACACACCCTGCGCGCCGAGGCCGAGGACGGCGGCCACTGTTTCGCGCCGGAACCCGACCTGCTGCTGCACGCGCAAGCCATGCTCGACATTCCGGTCGAGATTCTGGGCCAAGCCCTGGAGCAGGAATACGAGAAAGGCGCACTGATCCGGGAGCAAGGCCGCATCCACCTGCGCGACCTCTACCGCGCCGAGACCCGCGCGGCCGAGAAGCTGCTGCGGCTGATGGACACGCCGCAAACCTTTCCGCCGATACAGACCGAAAAGGCGCTGGCCTGGGCGGAGGCCAAGATGCGCATCGAACTAGCCCCGCTGCAGCGCGAGGCGCTCTGCAACGCCCTGCGATCCAAGGTGTCGATCATCACTGGCGGCCCCGGGGTCGGCAAGACCACGATCATCCGCGCCCTCACGGACATCTTCGGTGCCCGCAAACTTGACGTGCGGCTGGCCGCGCCGACCGGACGCGCCGCCAAGCGCATGTCCGAAGCCACCGGACACGAAGCCCAAACCATCCACCGCCTGCTCAAGTTCAACCCGAGCCAGGCCTGCTTCGAATTCAACGCGGAAAACCCCATGGACGGCGACTGCTTCATCCTGGACGAGACCTCGATGATCGACATCCGGCTGATGGACCAGTTACTGCAGGCCTTGCCCGACACTGTGACGCTGATTCTGGTCGGCGACACCGACCAGTTGCCCAGCGTCGGCCCGGGCAATGTCCTGCGTGACCTGATCGCCTCCGGCGCGATCCCGTACTGCCGCCTCGACACCATTTTCCGGCAGGACACCTCGGGGCTGATCGTGCGCAACGCCCACCGCGTCAACCACGGCGAGCCGTTCGAGACACGCGCGGGCGAGAGCGACTTTTATTTTGTCGAGACCGGCGAGCCGGACAAGATCATCGCACGGACATTGGAATTGATGACTCGGCGCATACCCCTCAAGTTCGGCATGAACCCTTTGACCGACGTGCAGGTCCTGACCCCCATGCGCAAGAACCTGCTCGGCACGGAAAACCTCAACGACGTCATCCAGGCCGCGCTCAACCCGCACGGCCCCGCCCTGACGCGCGGCATCTCGAACTTCCGCCGCGGCGACCGCGTGATGCAGATCCGCAACAATTACGACAAGGAGGTCTTCAACGGCGACATCGGCTTCATCAAGGAGGTCGACGAGGAAGACCGCGCCCTGATCGTGCTGTTCGACGGACGACCGGTGCGCTACGCCCAGAGCGATCTGGACGAGCTGGTGCTGGCCTACGCCTGCTCGATACACAAATCGCAGGGCAGCGAATATCCCGCCGTGATCGTGCTGATGCACACCCAGCATTACAAGCTGCTGCAGCGCAACCTGCTTTACACCGCCATCACGCGCGGCAAACGGCTGGTGATCGTGGTCGGCTCTTCCCGCGCCGTCGCCATCGCCATACGTTCAAACCAGGTGCGCGAACGCCGCACCACACTGAAAGAGCGCCTGCACGGAGGTTCCCGGTGACCGAATGCCTCACACAATCACACAACCAGGACAAAAACCAAGAAACAGTAGCGTCCCGGATGCGGCGCGATTTAAATTTACCCATAAGGATTGGGTGCGATTCAATGAAATGAAATCGCATCCGTGGTTTTTTCGGGGTTGACTCTTTTCGCACCGCCCCACATAATAAGCTCCAAGCATATGGATCGGCGCGTCACCGGTCAAGTATATGAATGTATGGGAACCTGTAACTCGACTGCTGGTTAAGCCAGTCAAGCAAATAATCGTGTAAAGAGACATATTTTTTAGCTGGTAGTTACCCATAACCCAGTTGAACCGCAGAACCTCGAAGCACCTC
>JAQWAM010000351.1 GCA_028707675.1 Kiritimatiellia bacterium
GTCTCCAGCACCATGATGGTCTGCAGCCCCATTTTCAGCGAAGACAGCGCCAGATCGATGAACTCCACATCCTTGTAGCCGTTGCAGATCAGGAAGGCGTCCGGGTCGCGCATATAGGCCAGCGCCGCGATCAGCTCGGCTTTGGAGCCGGCCTCCAGCCCGTGGTGGTAAGGTCTGCCGAAAGCCACCACATCATGCACGGCCTGCTGCTGCTGGTTGACTTTGATGGGGAACACCCCGCGGTATTGGCCTTTGTATGCGTAATCGCCGATGGCTTTGTTGAACGCCTCGTTGATCAGTCGGATGCGGTCCCCCAAGAGGTCGCTGAAGCGCAGCAGGATCGGCAGGTTCATGCCGCGGTCGTGCAGGCCGTCGACGATGTCGCAGAGTTTCACGCTGACCGCGCCCTTGGCGTTCTTGAGCTGAACGGCGACATAACCGTCGTCTGTGACCTTGAAATAGCCTTGGCTCCACGAGCCGACGCTGTACAGCTCCGCGCTTTTTACGCTGTTCCAACCGTTCAACGCGTCCAAAAGATTATGCGCCATTTCTGGTGAGACCTCCGCCGGCATTACAAATATTCGCGGCGCATTCCGTGAAAGCTCCGCACCTGAAAGATAACAACGACTGAAACATGCCAAACCCTGTGGGAAAGTGCAACAGAAAAACGTGCGGGCAATTTTTTGCCGGGTTGCGTATAATGGCGCCCATATGACCGATTATTCTGAACTCTTGAATCCCGAGCAGTGCGAGGCCGCCACGGCGGGGGATGGGCCGCTGCTGGTGCTGGCGGCGGCAGGCACCGGAAAGACTCGCACTCTGGTGTACCGCGTGGCGTATCTGGTAGAGCGCGGCGAGGCGCCCGAAGGCCTTCTGCTGCTGACATTCACGAACCGCGCGGCCCGCGAGATGCTTGAGCGCGCCAAAAGTGTGGCCGGCGAGGCGGTGGGCAACCTCTGGAGCGGCACCTTCCACCACGTCTGCAACCGTTTCCTGCGCAAGTTCGCCGACCGCTTGGGATACCGGCGCGATTTCGCGATTTTGGACCGTGACGACTCCCGCTCGCTGATAGACCGCTGCATTAAGGACAGCGTGCTGAACAAAAAGGAGTTTCCGAAAAAGGACGTGATCGCTTCGCTGATCGGCAACGCCGCCAACCGGGCTTGCCCGATCGGGCAGATTGCCGAAGAATCCGCCGCAGCACTGAAGGCAGACCCGGTCGAGATCGTCAAGGTGGCCGACCTGTACGCCGCAAGGAAAATCGAGATGGGCGCGATGGATTTCGACGATCTTCTGGTGAACGGCCTGCGGCTGCTTAAAGAACACGCCGAGGTACGCAGTTTCTACTGTAACAAATTTCGGCATGTGCTGGTCGACGAGTATCAGGACACGAACCTTCTGCAGGCCGAGATCGTCGACATTCTGGCCGACGCGCACCGGAACGTTATGGCGGTCGGTGACGATTTCCAGTGCATCTATTCGTGGCGCGGCGCGGATTTCAGAAACATCATGGAGTTTCCCAAACGCTGGCCGGACTGCCGGATCGTGCGGCTGGAGCGGAATTACCGCAGCGCGCCGGAGATACTGGATGTGGCCAACGCCTGCATCAAGGGGAATCCCGAGCAGTTCCAGAAGACTTTGCGCCCCACGCGCCCCAACGGCAGCAAACCAACGGTCTTTTCCCTGCGCAACGGCGAAGAGCAGGCTCAGACGGTGCTGAATCTGATCCTGCGTTATCAGGAGAACGGCTGCCGTTTGCGGGACATGGCGGTGCTTTACCGCGCCCATTTCCACTCGATCGAATTGCAGATGCAACTGGCGCGGTCGGGTCTGCAGTATGTCATCACCTCCGGCATCAGCGTTTTCGAGCAGGCGCACGTCAAGGACGTCATCGCGTTCCTTAAGGTCTGCGAGAACAACAACGACCGACTGGCCTTCGAGCGGATGCTGTGCCTGCTGGAGGGAGTGGGTCCGCGCTCGGCCGAGGCGCTCTGGGGCAAGCTCGGCAACGCTTTCGACAGCGCCGACAAGGATCAGTGCGGCAGGCTCACGGCCGCGCTAAGGGTTTCGGCGCGCGGCCAGTGGCGGGAGATCGACAGGCTTTTACGGCAGTACCATGACGAGAAACTCGCCGCCAAAGGCGGTGAGGCGGTGGAGCGTTTCTGCGACGTGTTTTACCGCGACTACCTGAACCGCGCTTACGACAACGGCGACAAGCGCGAGGAAGATATCCGCGAGCTGGCGCTGCAGATCAACAAAAACGGCGGCGGTGTGGCCGGATTCCTGCAGGAGGTGGCGCTGCTGACCAACATCGACCATGAATACGACAAGTTGTCGCGCGGTCAGGCCGACAAGGTGTACCTCAGCACGGTGCATCAGGCCAAGGGGCTGGAGTGGCCGGTGGTTTTCGTGATCTGGGCGGTGGAGGGCATGTTCCCGTCCAGCCGTTCGCTCGGCGAGTCCGAGGACGATTCAGAGGAGCGCCGCCTGTTCTATGTGGCGGTGACCCGCGCGAAAGACGCTTTGGCGCTCTGCGCCCCCTCGATGCGCTGCTCGCGTGACGGCGGCGTCTTTTTCTGCAAGCCGTCGCGCTTCATAAAAGAGCTGCCGCGGGATCTGGTCAAGGAGCGTTACGGCGGCGCGCGCTTTTAGTAGCTAAAGGTTGTTCAGTATGCGATGGGCGGTCTATAATTTTTTGTTCGCGGTGGCGTACGTGGCGATGCTGCCGCGCTTCTGGTGGCGGATGCGGCGGCGCGGCGGCTACCGCAACCGCTTCAGCGACCGCTTCGGCAGATAGCCTGCTGAAATCTCTGAACGTCTCGCCGCGCTGAAGGGCGCGGTCTGGATACATGCGGTGAGTGTCGGAGAGGTGTACGTGGCCGGACAGGTGATGCGCTCGCTGCGCGAAGCGTGTCCGGGCGTGAGCTTCGTGCTGAGCACCACCAGCTCGACAGGTTGGAAAGAGGCGGAGAAGCAGGTCGGCCCTGAGGATGTTCTGATATATAACCCGGTTGACTTCACCGTGTGCGTAAGGCGGGCGCTGGACGCGGTCAGGCCGCGCGCGCTGATCCTGACCGAGTCCGAGATATGGCCGAACCTGATCCGGCTGTGCTGCCGGCGGGGTGTGCCGCTGTTCTTGGTCAACGCGCGGATCTCCGACCGGTCCGCGCCCGGGTACCGCAGGCTGCGGTTCTGGTTCGGCCCGGTGCTGCGCATGTTCA
>JAQWAM010000352.1 GCA_028707675.1 Kiritimatiellia bacterium
ATCCCTGCCCTACCTGCAAAGGGCTCGGCGTGGTACAAAAGCAGAGCGTCAGTACATGCCCGGCCTGCCTGAATTCAGGCCAGTGCGCCAAATGCGGCGGCACAGGCAGGGTGCTTCACAAAGTCGTCGGCCTGCGAGGGCCTGTGCCGCACGGCACCCATATTCAAAGCTCAACCACATTCTATAACCCGGGCGGGAATGTCATTTACCGGTCACGCCAGCGAAACTACGCGCGCGCTTCAAGCGCACCTTCGGCAATGCCGCAAATCACCATTCGCTGCCCCGATTGCAAGGGAACCGGCCGGTGCCCGGTTTGTTACGGAGAGCCCCGAAAAGCGCGTACGGTCTATGTGCGCTGCCCGACCTGCAACGGCGTTGCCAAAGGCATCAGTACCGCAACAGCGAAAAGCGCGCTGGCGAATGTATGCGAAAGCACCGTAAAACTCCTTGAAATGGCTATAAACTGCGAGAACTCTTTTTTGGAAATCTGTGAAATGACTGATCTTTTCAAACAGCAGGAGATGCTTGCGGACGCGATAAAAAGACATGAGAAGGCTTTTAACCTCGATTTGCTGTTCGGCCTGAAAGACGAAGTCGACAAGCAGGCCGCCGGCTTGCGAAAAGAAGCTGAGGCGGCTGCCCAAAAAACAATCACGGAACACAAGGCGCTTTTTGGAAAAATACGCGCGCTGTCCGACAAACAAATCGCTCTGGAAGAGATAAAGGCCTTCCTGGCTCATTTCCCGAGAGGTTTAACTATGTCGGGAGCGTGACCCCGAACGCCTCCATGATTTTGCGCTGGATGGGGCCGGTCTATGTGTAGAGCTGCCCGTAGCGCCCCGAGTAGGTGATCTTGACCAGCGTCTCCATGTCCTCCATGACCTCACGGACCGTCAGGTTCCTCAGCGCCGCGTCATCCTGGATCGTGTTGCGTATCCGGCAGATGAGGATCAGGGCCAAAAACTGGAGGAAGAGGCGGCTGTCCATCGCGGCGGATGTGTGTATCCTCAGCCGCCTCATGTCGAGTTGGTTCTTCAGGTCGTCGAAGCTTTTCTCGACCGCGTCCTTGGCCCGGTAGATTCGCAGAGCCTCAATGGGGTCCTTGACGGCGGAGGAGAGGGGGCAGAAGAACCCGGCGTAGCGTTTCCTGTGCTTCTGGATCTCGGCGTCGTTGAACGTCACTCGCAGGCCGCGTTTGGGCGTTTCCCTGACCTTAAGGAAGCGGGCATAGCTCTCCTCGTGTTCTTCCGCCTTGCGGCCCGACTCCACCTCCGCCTTGTACTGGAGCAGCTCGCGGGTGAAGCGGTCGAACTCGTCGGCCGCCTGCCGGGCGTTGTAGTAGATGTGCAGGTAGGCCCGCCGCCTGTCCTCGCCCCACCTGCGCAGGTCGGTCACGACGTAGAGAGACTCGGAGTCGTCGATCCGGCGGTAGCGCTCCGGGGAGGCGATGGATTCGTAATGGCGGTCGATGGCCGCCTCCACCATTTCCTGCCCGTCGGGACGCCGACGGTGAAGTGGTGGCGCCGCTCCAGAAGCTCGCCGACGTTCGCCTCGCTGTAGAAGCCGCGGTCGAGGATGAAGTGCGCCGGCTTCCCGCCGAGGAAGTCCAGCGCCTTCATGGTGGTGCGCAGCGTCGCCACGTCGGAGATGTTGCCCTGCATCCGGCGGTAGTAGGCCGGCAGGCGGCTCTTCTGCCCGAAGAGCATGGCCAGGTTGATCTGCGGCAGGTGTTCGCCGTCACGGTTGTAGCCGTACTTGACGTATTCGTTGCCCCTCGCGTACGACGAGACCGAGGTGATGTCGTAGCACAGGTAGTCGTCTTCAGTCATTTTGGCCAGCCAGAGCGAGAGGAACCTCTGGCGGCCGTCCTCCGTGATCCTGGGCAGCAGCTCGCTGACGCGCTGGCTGGCGAGGAGCTTCTCCGACGGGTGGAGGTGCCCCGCGCTCCACGGCTCGCTGCGCGACAGCGGGAGCCCCTTCTGGACGATGAAATGCACGAGGCTCATCATCTCCGCGTGGATCTCGGGAAAGCACCGCCTGACGAGGCCCGCCAGCCCGGTCTCCTCGGCCAGCCTGTCCAGCAGCAGGCACGGGCCGGCGACGCGGGCGTTCGCCGTGACCCCCGGCGCCGCCGCGGCCCTCTCGGCGATCTTGCGTTTCCGCCGGGAGGGGATGACCTCGCCCGTCGCCTCGTCCAGCCGTCCGAGGCAGACCTGCCTGTTTCTGGGCGCTTTCTTCTCCTTGTCCCAGTAACTCTGGACCGAATAGACGTAGGTCGCCCCCGTCTTCCTGTTGCGGTGGTAAGCGCGGCTCGCCATGGCAAAACCTCCTGAATAGTTATAACGCCGCATATTGTAACTATGTCTCAGACAAAACAAGCGTCTTTTTTTCCAAAAGACGCTTGTTTACGAGAGTTTAGACCTTGCCTTAGTTACACATCTCGGGAAATGAGGCAGCATATACCAGCCGTGGGTCAGGCCGATGGTGCGCGGCAAGCTCCGCGCGAAGACGGAGTTCGGCGTCAAGGTGTCCGCTGCGGTGGTGGACGGCTACGTGCGTTTCGAGGAAGAGTCTTTCGACCCTTACAACGAGAGCGCGGTGCTCCAGAAACAGGTCGAGGGCTACCGGGCGCGTTACGGATGCTACCCGGAAAGCGTCCACGCCGACAAGATATACCTGACGCGCGGCAACCGGGATTACTGCCGCGAACACGGCATACGGCTCTCTGGACGTCCGCTCGGACGCCCGTGCAATGACCCGGGCAGGAAACCGGAATCGGACGCGGTCTACAGGGCGGACCTGAAAGACCGCATCATCGTCGAGGGGAAGTTCGGGGAATCCAAGAGGAACTACTCGCTTGACCGTGTGATGGCGCACCTGAAGGAGACGACCATGGCCGTGCTGCACGCCGTGGCGGCGGTCATGAACCTCAGGAGGTGGCTGAGGGCAGCCCTTCTTCTTTTGTCGCTGTTCCGCAGGACACGCTTCACGCTGACCGCCGCGCCGCGGCCACTGAGAGCCGCGGCGTGACCTCAAAATTATGGCCGCTCTCTCGAAAATGCACTGGCGGCAGGATGACTTATCGAGTACATTTTTACATGCGGGCTTTTTCAGCAGCCCCTAATTCGTGCTTTTCCTATCGAAGAACGATTTGCGCTCTCGGATCAGTTAAGAAGATCGGTCGTTTCTGTCCCTTCGAATATTGCAGAAGGTTCTT
>JAQWAM010000011.1 GCA_028707675.1 Kiritimatiellia bacterium
GTTGTCCCGCACGTCCGGCGCAAGAAGCGCGAGCAACTGGCGCGCCTGGTTGCTGATGACAAATTTTCGCAGTTCGCCGAAGCTTTGGCGGGGTTGCGCAACCTGCTGGACTCCCCGAGCTATCAGGAAATGTCCAAAGTGCTGCTGTGCATGAGCACGCAGCCCGGCGAGGGCAAAACCGTCGCGTCGTGCGGCTTGGCGATTTCTTGCGCGCAAAGCGGGCAGAAGACGCTGCTGGTGGATTTCGACTTGCGGCGGCCGCGCATAGCCCGGATATTTGAAAAGCAGACTTCGGAGTTTCAAAGTCTGGCCACAACGCTCGCCAAGGGCGACGCCGCTCTGTTTGAAAGTTTGCCGGTTTCCTCCGGCATCGACAATTTGGACGTGGTCTTGTCAAAGGCCTCTTCCGAGATCAGCCCCGCCAACCTTATGGGCACCGGCATCATCGTGGATTTCTTCTCATGGGCGCGCGAGCGTTACGACCGCGTGATCATCGACTCTCCGCCGTTCGGTATCGTCGGCGACGTGATGACCCTGGCGTCGCTGGTGGATTCTGTGATGATCATGTGCTGCCCGGACCGTACCCGTTTCAGCCCGATCAAGCACGCTGCCCGTCACTTGACGGAATCCGGCGCGCGCGTGATCGGTGTGATTGTAAACGACGTGGATTTCGGTCGGCGCAACCAGTTCAGCCAATACGATTACCACTACCGCTACGCTTACCGATACACTTCGCGTTACGGCGCGTACGGACAGGGCAAGAAAGTCAGGAAGAGCGCCGCGGTGCCGTCTGAAGACGCGCAAGCGGGAAGCCGTCCTGTATATGGAGGAGATGACCTTGCGCCGTCATACCCGGTGGCCCGCCAGGACATCGTGGATGTCTCGATGACTGATGACGATTGAGGTGAATGCTGTGAAACGTGTACTGATAACCGGTGGCGCCGGGTTCATAGGTTCGGCCCTGGTGCGGCATTTGGTCGGGCGGGGCGATTGCAGTGTGCTCAATTTCGACAAGCTGACCTATGCCGGGAATCTGGAATCCCTGCGCGAGGTTCAGGGAAAGCCGCTGTACTCTTTCAAGCGGGCCGACATTTGCGACCGCAAGGCGGTGGCTGAAGCATTGGCGGAGTTCAAGCCCGACGCGGTCATGCATTTGGCCGCGGAATCGCATGTCGACCGCTCGATCGACGGCCCCAGCGCGTTTGTTCAAACCAATATTGTCGGAACCGCAACCATGCTGGAATGCGCCACCGCATACTGGCGCGCCTTGCCGGAGGGGGGAGGAAACGGGGAACGTCTGCCTGCGGCAGATGGGTTCCGTTTCCTGCACATCTCTACCGATGAGGTTTACGGCTCGCTTGGGGCTGAAGGTTTTTTCACGGAACAGACACCTTACGATCCGCGCTCGCCTTATTCAGCCAGCAAAGCGGCCTCCGACCATCTGGTGCGCGCGTGGCACCATACTTACGGTTTGCCGGTCTTGATCACCAATTGTTCTAACAATTACGGGCCTTTCCATTTCCCCGAGAAATTGATTCCGCTGGTTATTCTGAACGCTTTGGAAGGGAAGCCGTTGCCCGTTTACGGTAAGGGTGATAATATCAGAGACTGGCTTTACGTGGAAGACCACGCCAAAGCACTTGCGCTGGTTCTTGAAAAGGGTGTGCCGGGCCGGAGCTACAATGTCGGCGGCAACAATGAGCGGACCAATCTGCAGGTTGTTGAGACCATATGCGAAATTCTGGACCAATTTGCTCCGTTGTGCCGGAGGGCAGAGGTCAGAGGACATAATTCTGGAAAAGAAAAGTTGATTGCCGAATTACGACATCCGATATCCGGACAAAAGTTATCAAGTTACAAGGAGTTGATAACTTTTGTTGCAGACCGCCCCGGGCATGATAAGCGTTACGCGATCGATGCCACGCGTATTAGGCGTGAGCTGGGGTGGTCGGCAGCGGAGAGTTTCGAAACCGGCATCGCCAAGACCGTGCAATGGTACCTCGATAACGCCTGGTGGTGGCAGCCAATTCGTGACAAGCGGTATTCTGGACAGCGTTTGGGCAAACTAACGAAATAATGAGATGGCTAACCAATGAAATCTCGAAAAGGAATCATACTTGCCGGCGGTGCCGGCACCCGGCTGTACCCGGTGACGCGCGTCATGTGCAAGCAACTGCTGCCGGTCTATGACAAGCCGATGATCTACTATCCGTTGGCCACGTTGATGCTGGCTGGCATCCGTGAGGTGCTGATCATATCCACGCCGGAGGCCACGCCCTGTTTCAAGGCCTTGCTGGGAGACGGTTCGCGATTGGGCATGCGTTTGGAATACAAGGTGCAGGAGGTGCCGAACGGCTTGGCGCAGGCCTTTGTGTTGGGTCGCGAATTTATCGGGGACGCGCCGGTGTGTCTGGTTTTGGGCGACAATATTTTTTATGGGGATGGCATGCGCCGGATGCTGCGCGATGCGAACGATTCTTCAGGAGCCACGGTTTTCGGTTATTACGTGAATGACCCCGAGCGTTACGGCGTGGTCAGTTTCGACGCGCAGAACCGGGTGGAGACGATCGAGGAGAAGCCTTTGCGGCCGAAATCCAATTACGCGGTGGTCGGTCTGTATTTTATGATAACGATGTGGTAGACGTGGCTGCCGGGCTTGCGCCATCCGCGCGCGGCGAGTATGAAATCACCGACGTGAACCGCATCTATCTGCAAAAGGGCGCGCTCAAGGTCAAGCTTATGGGACGCGGGTTCGCTTGGCTGGATACCGGCACGCATGATTCACTGGCCGACGCGACCGCCTTCGTCAAGGCCATCCAGGATCGACAGGGGCTCAAGATTGCCGGTATTGAGGAGATAGCTTGGCGCATGGGTTTTATTGACAAAGCGCAACTGGAGCGTTTGGCCGAAGAGATGCGCAAATCGGAATACGGCGCCTATATGAAGCGCATTCTTGTACAAGAAGCCTGAATCCGGAGCAGGGCCATGTGCGCGGGAGTTCGAGAGGGGTTGCGGTTCCGATTGCCGCTTGAGGGTAAATCCGGGTTCAGCGCGCTCAGTGGATTTCGTCCGTGACCGGCGGAATGTATTCCGTTCCCTCCCGGTGCTCGATCAGCCGGATCGACTTCCAGCGGCCCTTGTGCCATCGCCACCAGAACCCGCCTGCCAGCAAGCAGATGTAAAAAGTCAGCCAACACCATAATTCTATGATGCCTTTTCCCCGCAGCAGCAGGAACAGTGCGCCGGGCACCAGGCACAGCCATCCGCCCATGATCATGTAGAACATGACGAAACGCGTGTCACCCGCACCCTTCAAGGCGCCGCTCAGTACGATGCTGACCGTGTCGAAAATCCCCCAGGCTGTCATCAGCAACAGCATCGTCCGGCCTACAGAGAGCAGTTCTTCGGTGGAGAAGGCGGCGTCCTGAGACTTGAACAACTCGAAATAGCCGCGCGGAAAAAGCACGAAGGTGACGCCGATCGCGCACATGTATAACAACCCCATTTTCAAACCGGTGTAGCCCGCCCGCCGCGCTGCCTCCGCATCACGCGCGCCCTGATGCTGCCCCACCACCGTCGCGGCCGCCATGCCGAACCCAAGCAGCGGCGCGAAAGCCAGATTGTTGATGCTGAAGGCGATGTTGCTGGCTGCCAGCGCCTTCTCTCCCAGCCTGCCCGTCAGCATCACGAACAGCGCGAAAGACCCTATGTCCATAAGCAGTTGAAATCCAGAAGGCGCGCCGAAACGCACGATGCGCGACAGCAGGCCGCGATCCGGCGCCCAAGCCGCCAGCCGCCGCCCGGCACCGACAGAGAGAGCCGCGTAGAGCCTGACCTCGCCGTCCGCCATGAAAACCGCCATTTGCATCAGGCAGGTCGCGAAACCCGAAATCACAGTAGCGCAGGCCGCGCCCGTTATGCCCGCGGCAGGGAACCCGAAATGTCCGAAGATCATAGCATAATTGAGAAAGATGTTTAGTGCGCAGCCGGCTGCGTTGGCGCACATGTTGACCCGCGTGCGGCCGATGCCCATGAAGTACCCGCCGACAGCCGCGTTTAGTGGCACGACCACGCCGCCCGCCATCAGGATCAGGAAGTAAACCCGCTCGGACGCCACCACCTCCGGCGCGTGCCCGCTGACCGCGAAGACCCACAAGCCCAGCGGCGTCAGCAGCAGGATCAGCGGCCAGGAGGCCAAAGCCAGCCAGAGCCCCTGCACGGTGGCGCGTACGCATTGCCCCGGCTCGCGCGCGCCATGATAATGTGCCGTAAAGGTGCCGGCATACCCTGCCAACGCCTGGAAAAAACAAATCAAAGTGTGCGCAAGGATGCCTGCTGGCAACGCGGCCTGAATCGCCACGCTGCTGAAGCGCGCCAGAAACACCCGGTCAGTGAACTGCATGACAGTGTATGACGCCATGCTGAGTATCAGTGGAGCCGCGATACTCCACATCTCGCGGTAACCGCCCGGCAGCGCGCGCGCGCCTGTCTCATACCTCTTTTGTTTCAAAACGCACCAAGTTTACCAACATCCTGCCGGAACGGGAATGCCGGAATTCCTTTTAAGAGAGGCGCCTGTTCAAACACAAAAATGTGCCGGCAAGGGTAATGTTGGAGATTCGCATAGACGGCGTAAAATTAAAGGTGCGCGCAGTAGGTGGCGCGGCCGTCGCCGGGGGCGTAAAAATCATCGAGCACCTCACAAAGTATGAAGCCCATGTGTTCATAGAAGGCGCGTGTGGAGGCGTATTGCGGGCGCGCCGAGGTCTCGCAGTAAAGACGTGTGCCGCCCAAGGCGCGCGCGCGGACAATGACATGCTGCAGCAGCTGTTTGCCGATACCGAAGCCTTGGAACTCCGGACGCACCGCGAGCCAGTACCAGTCGAAGCTGCTCTCGGTGCAGGGAATTGGGCCGAAAGATGTGTACCCGATCACCTGCCCGCCGCAATCGGCGATCACGAACTCGTAGCCTGAGGCCGCGCCTTTGGCTAGGCGCTCTTCTACCAGCTCAGCAGCCACTTGGATCTCGCGGTCATGGAAGTGGCCGGTCGCGGCCGTGACCGCGCGGACCGCCGCGAGGTCGGAGGGCGTGATCTCTTGGCGGAAGGTGACGGCGACTTGCGGGGACGCTCGCCCCCCGGGGCTCTCGGCTCGCGGGGACGCTCGCCCCCCAGAATGCGCTGCACGCACGATCCGCTCCATGGCGTCGCCGTAGCTGATGCCGGCCTGCTCGAGCGCTGCCGCGAAGCCGCTGTCCGGCGACAGGCAGGGATTGGTGTTGACCTCCAGTATCCATGGCCGCCGCTCATGGTCCACGCGGAAATCCACGCGGCACCAGCCGTTTAACGCGAACACCTCCCAGCAGCGCAGCGCGAGGCGTGTCAAATCAGCGATTAGCGTCCCGTCCGCGTCAGGGTCGGCGAAACGCCTCACGGTGTGCGCGCTCTCGAATGAGCCATCGTCCCACTTCGCCGCATAACCCACGATGTGCGGCTTGTCGGCGGGGAAATCCTCGAACAAGATCTCTGCTGGGGGTAATACTTCCGGCCCGTCCGGGCCGGCCAGCAAGGCCAGATTGAACTCGCGCCCGTCGATGAAACGCTCGGCGAAAAAATCCTTCGGAGTGCGGGCGGCGGCTTCGGCGGACGTGACTCCGCGCAGGATGCTGGCGTCGCCCAAGCCGACCGAGGCGTGTTCCCAGACCGACTTCACGATCCAGTCGGCCTTATTCGTTGAGCGTTGAACGTTTCTCGGCCCTCGCGCCGCGACCCATTCCGGCACGGGCAGACCTGCAGCCAGCATACGATCCTTGGCAAGCAGTTTGTGCGTGGTCATGTAGAGCGCTTCGCTGGAGCTGCCGGTGAAGGGTATGCCCGCCGCCTCCCAGGTCGCCGGAGCGAGGTGGATCAGCCGCCCTGAGTTCTCGAGCGTCTCGACCAGATTGAATACGCAGTCCGGCTTCTGGACATCGAGCTTACGCCGCACGTTGCCTAGATCCGTAGTGCAGGGTAGCACATAGACGGCATGGCCGCGGGCGGCCAAGGCGTCACGCACGGCGGCTGCCTGAACGAGTACATCACGCTCATCGGTCGGGGCATCCGGCGGCACGGCTTGATGTGCGATAATTATCTTCATTTGTGGCCGTGTCGGCTCATGAGGCAGCTTTGAATGGCGCGGTGGCTGTACACAGCCGTGAGGCGGCGGACTCAATAATGCGTCGGATCAGATCGGTGTATGCAACACCATGCATACGCGCTAGAATCGGCAGATCAGAGTCTTGGGGGTTGAGCCCGGCCAGGGGGTTGACCTCCATGAAAAGCGGGTTCTGGCCGCTGTCGCAGCGGATGTCCACGCGCCCGCCGTCGCGGCACCCAAGTGCTTGCCACGCGTCTAGCGCCACGCGCTCGGCGGCGGCGGCAATAGGGTCTGCGCCTGAGTCACAGGGTTTATATGCGACGCGGTCCGCGTAGTTGTCCTTGTTGTCAAAAGAGTAGACCCCCTTTTCAGCGTTGGCAAGGAGGACGATCTCCATACTGCCGACGATTTCCGAATCCTGTCCGGTGCCGGTGATGCCGACTGTGAACTCCCGTCCGGTCAGGTAGGGCTCGATGATGGCAGGCTGCCGGAAACGAGCCGCAAGCTCTTCGCACACGACCGTGAGATCGGCACGACCGCGCACGATGGACTTGGCAGAGCATCCTTTACCGGTGCCTTCGGCCACAGGTTTTACAAAGAAAGGCGGTTCAAATCCCAGCCGGAGAAGATCTTGTGCCGACTCGTAAACCACAAAGTCACTGGTCGGCACGCCCGCGTCGCGGACTATCCTTTTTGTCATGCCCTTGTGCAGCGTCAAGGAGAGCACGAGTGGGTCCGAGAAGACATACGGCACGTCATAAAGCTCAAGGATGGCCGGCACCTGCGCCTCGCGGGATAGCCCGTGCAGACCCTCGCAGATGTTGAAGACCATGTCCCATTGGCTGCCGTTTGCGATCCGCCGTATCAGCGCCTTGGCGTGCCCGATACGGTCGGTGGTGTGGCCGAGCGTCCGCAACGCATCCTCGATGCCGACGATCGTCTCCTCCTTGTCGAACTCGGCGGTGTCCTCAGCCGAATACCCCATCGCGAGGTAATCGGAGCGGAGGTCGTATGTCAATCCGATTAGCATAATGATACCTTCCTTAGTGGCATACCAATAAACTTCTGTCACAAAAAAACAAGTTGTCTTTCACACGAAGCCACTAAGGGCACGAAGGTTGATACTATCGTTTTAATAAAATCCTTTGTGCCTTTGTGTGAGATGAAATTGGTTTGCGGGCTGGGGCCGCATTGGTTACTCCGCCACATAATCCGGATACTGAGAGGATCTTCCTTCGTAGTTGCGGAGGGACAGGTTGCCTTCGGGGTCTCTGCCAGCAACGTAATCGGGAGCGACGGGGATTTTGCCGCCGCCGCCGGGCGCGTCGATCACGTATGTCGGCACCGCGTAGCCGCTGGTGTGGCCGCGCAGTCCGCGTATGATTTCCAGACCTTTCGACACAGGGGTGCGGAAATGCGCTGATCCGCGGATCGGGTCGCACTGGTACAGATAGTACGGCTTGACGCGCATCCGCATCAGACTGTGGACCAGCCTGCGCATCACATCAATGTTGTCGTTGATGCCTTTCAGCAAGACCGTCTGCGAACCGAGCGGTATGCCGGCGTCGGCCAAGCGGGCACAGGCCCGAGCGGTTTCCGTGCAGCATTCGTCAGGGTGCGTGAAGTGCAAACTCATCCACAGCGGGTGGTATTTGCGCAGTATGCTCGTCAGTTTCGGCGTGACGCGTTGCGGCAGCACGGCCGGCACTTTGGTGCCGATGCGGATGATCTCGACATGCGGGATTGAGCGCAGGTTGGAGAGGATAAACTCCAGCCGCTCGTCGCTGAGAGTGAGCGGGTCGCCGCCCGAGATCAGCACGTCTCGGATGCTCGGGGTGCTCCTGATGTAGTCGAATATAAGCTGCAGACGCCGCGCGCCGGGCGTGAGCGTGCCGTGCCCGACCATTCGCGAACGGGTGCAGTAGCGGCAATAGACCGAGCAGAAACCGGTGGCAAGCAACAGTACCCGGTCGGGATAGCGGTGTACCAGTCCCGGAACCGGGCTCTGGCCTTCCTCTCCCAGCGGGTCTTCAGCCTCGCCCGGGCAGCGCCGCGTCTCATAGACGGTCGGTATGACCGAACGCCGCAAGGCCTGGCCGGGATCATTGGCGGAGACAAGCCCCATGTAGTGCGGGGTCACTGCCATGGGCAGCATTTCGCCGGCCAGCTCAAGCGCGGTTTCCTCCTCGGCTGTCAGGCTGATCATGCGGCGCACCGTAGCCAATTCCCAGATGCGGTGGTTGATCTGCCAGCGCCAGTCCGACCACTGCTTGTCGTCGGCTTGCGGGAAGAACTGTTTGCGGAACTCGCGGCACTGCGGGCTCATCCGGATATGGCGGCTTGTGGCCGTAGCTTCAGGAAGGGCGGTCAGGCGCGGTTGTCCGTCCGTTTTACGGACGGATAAAATCATCGATGGGGGTTCTCCTTGTGGAGGCTCCTCATCCTGGTCGACCAAGTCGAAAGTCAACTGCATCGCGTGCTCGGGCACACTGTACACAGCAAACTCCTTCGTTACTTTTGTGTAGGCTCATGTTATATCGCGGCTCACTTGGCGCGATCAGTGCCTTTGCGCCGCACGTATACGCCTGTTCGGCCGACTTGTCAAGTGCCAGACGAAAAATTTTATAAAAAAGTTGTCGGGGTGAATCGACAAACTAACCGCGCCCCCGTGTTGGTGCGGGACGGGCGCGGATCAAGCAGGGCGCTGGCGGCGGATTTCAATGATGGCAAGGACTCCGGCCGCCAGGTAGCCTATCCATATCAGGTGCAGCAGCGGACCCATTCCGGTGTATTCTGTGACGGGGCCGAGCACCCACAGCACAACGGCCGCGATGCCCCATGAGCCCCCGCTGATCAAGCCCATGCGCTGGCCGAAACGCAACGAGGAGAAGGCGTAGCGGGCGAGGGTTATGCACAGCGGAAACCCGGTATAGACAACGAAGCCGGTAAAGGTCAGCAGGGCGGCCGCGGCCTGGCTGCGCGGGGCCAGCAGCAGGTAGAGGGCGGTCAGCGGGGCCCCGATGAAAGAGGAGAGCAGCAGCACGCGCAGGTGGCCGATGCGCGGCGCGAGGGCCCCCCAGGTTATCGCGCCCACCATGCCGCCGACACCGAACAGGGTGAAGGACAGTCCGCTGAAAGGCAGTGGGTAGCCGACCTCCTCGTGCAGGTAGGAAGGCAGCAGGGTAGCCTGTATCTGCGAGCAGGTGGCCAGGACCGCGGCCATGATGAAAAGCGGCACGAACGGCACGCTGGGAACGTTGTCGCGCAGTTCCAGTGCGCTTTTGCGCTGATCCGCCTCGGTTTCGAGCGGTAGGCGGATGCCGCTCGAAAAGAGCGCCGCGGCTGCCACCGGCGCTGCCAGGTAAGCCCACATCAGGCTGTTCAGACCGAAATATCCGGTCAGCGTCGACGATATCAGGGCGCCACCGGCGAAACCCATGAACCCTGCCACCATGAAGACTGCGGTGGACAGGGAAGACGGTATGGTGTCCAGTCCATGCACCGCGCGCAGGCCTTCGGGATGCACGATGGCCACGCCGATCCCCGCCGCCAGGGCGACGGCCGACATGAACGCCGCGTTGGCCGCGCCGGGCGGCAGGCATGGTATGAATACCGCAGTGCCTGCCAGCAGCACGCCGAGGCAGATCAGCACAGGACTTGTGAAACGCGCGCGCATGTGCCCGACGGGTATCTGAAAGATGTTCGCCGAGAAGCCCAGCAGGGAAGAGACGAAGATCAGCAGCGCGAGCGACATGCCGTAGCGGTCGCGCATGGGCACCAGCACTGGTGCGATCATACCCACAAAGGTGTCGGTGATCGCGTGCGCGAAGGAGAGGACGAGCAGTTGCCGCCAGTGGCGGGTGGGGGATAAGGCGTTTCCCATATTAATCTTTGAACTCGTCCTGCAGGAAGACCGGGCGGTACCCCAGCTCTGTCAGATAGCCGATGGCGCGATCCATACGCTGGGGGTGGTCGGGCAGATAGTTCTTGTAGAACGGCCAGAAGTATTGCTCATGCGTCAGTAGATCCACGACCTCGCCCTGTCGAGGGTCGGCCGTGATCTTTTCGAGTTTAGGAACAATCTGGTCCAGCGGCGTGCTGTTTATAACCATGTCCACTTTTGAGAACACGATGCCGCTGGCGTAGTCTTTGAGCAGATCGTTTTTTGAAAGCCATTCAGAACGGAAGTCATCCATGTTGTAATTTATATCCCAGCGAGCCCATTTGACGAAATAGCCGCCGAGCACACGGGAACCGCGGTCATACAGCGGATGCCATGCTTCCGGGCGCGTCATACCCCAGTGAATCACGGCTGGCGGACTGTACGCCTCCGCGCCCGCGAAGCGCAAGATCTGCTGATGCACCAGGTCCAGATCGGCTAGCAGTTTTTCGACCGGGGCTTCCTGATAGGGGCGATCCGGCTTGTCGGCATAGGCGTGGAACGCCAGGCGCAGCCAAGAGTCGTTGTCGCGCCACTCGCCGCGGTATTTGTCCGGGAACTGCCGCAGGTTCCAGTCGTCCCCGGTGGTGAAATAGAGGTTAAGGGTGAATTTCGCGCCGTGGCGCTTGTGCAGATCTTGCAGCATCTTCAGGTAAAAGCAGTCGAAGATCGAGGCATAATTTTTTTGGGTGATGTCGCGCAGCCAGAAGCTGTTGTCGTCGATCACAACGCGGTAGCGTTTCACCGAGTCCCGGATCAGCGGGATACGGATGACGGTCTCGCGGGTTGTGCCGCCGCCTGTCGCGCTGACAGACACCCTGTTCTCGCCGTCTTTCAGTATGGCCTTGCCGACAAAACGGTCTTGCTCGCGGCGGGCGGGCATGCTGTTGACCAGAACATCCAGTCCGGCTGGGGCTGTTCCGCGTATATCGATCTCCAAACCTGCGGCGGTGACGCGTCCGAGGCGCGGATGCATCACCGCGCCGTCGATGGGGTCGGTCACGGTCAGCGCCGCGTCCGCATCCGCAGCGCGAGAAGACAGTGCAGGCAACGTCAAAACGGCGGAGCTTTTGGCAGCCGTCTGTAAGAAGGCGCGACGTGATTGTTTCGGCTTGGCGCTCATAAATGCAATCCTTTCCGGCCTGTCGGATTTGGAAGTAAGCGTTAATAAAATACGTGATCTTTTTGTCTAAAGCAATAGCGATCCTGCGCGGATGGGAGCGACGCAGCGAAGTAATATCGCACACTGAGGAGCGAAAAACCCCTTTTTGGGGTGGCGAAGGCAAAATAATCCGGTACAATGCAAAATCATCTGAAGCCATAAAGGTCGGCGCCGAGATGAAGCGTTTCGGCGTTATAACGGCGGAGAAGAGTTAAAGGGGGCGACATGAGAAAAAAGTTGGTTTTTGGTTCTTGGTTGCTGGTCGTGGTGCTGTCGTGTGCCGGAGAGAGGGTTGCGCTGTGGCCGGAAGGAAAGATCCCGGATTTACAGCCTCATCAGATCGCGGCGACCACCCGGGAGGTGAAAGAGCCGGGGTTCAAGGCATCTGAACATGTGATGCCGCATCTCGACTGGTATGAGGCGCCTGCGGAGAAAAACGGCGCCTGTATGTTGCTCATTTCCGGCGGAGGTTATCAGAACTGCTGCGACGGGGTGTGGATCGACCGGGTCGCGAAAAAGTTCACCGAACTCGGTTTCGTTTGCGTGAGCCTAACTTACCGGACGCCGCGCCCGCAGGGGCTGCCGATCTACCAGAGCGGGTGGCAGGACGGTCAGCGCGCTGTCCGTATTGTCCGCGGCGATGCCCAGAAGCGCGGATTCGATCCGGAGAAGATCGGCGCGTTCGGGTTCTCCGCGGGCTCGCACCTGACGGTCATGCTCGCGACGAGCGCGCTCACGCCGGCGTACGGGCCGGTCGACGCGCTCGACCGGCTTCCTTGCCATGTCAACTGGGCGGTGCCGATCTACACCGCCTACGCGCTCACGGACGGGCTCGCCGGCCCCAACACGCGCGAGGGCGACATGATTGACGTGAAGCTCTCGGAGGTGTTCAAGTTCGACGCTAAGACCTGCCCGATGGCGCTCTTCCACGGCGGGACGGACGTCTATTCGCCGAATGGCTCCACGCAGATCTACCGCCAGCTCCGCAGGATGAAGATCCCGTCCGAGATTCATCTTTTCGCGGACCGTCCCCACGGTTTTATGGGAGACTGGAGCAAAGGCGAGAACGGCACCGCATATGACAACTGGTTTGACCGTATCGCCGAATTCATCCGCCAGATGAATTTTGACGGACGTCTCGGCGCGGAGGTTGATTTGATGGCTCGCTATCCGAACGACGACACCCGCGGCGAATACCGTAAGGAGCCGCTCTGGCCGGAAGGCAAGATGCCGGATGTTCAGACGAATCAGTGTCTGCCGTATATCGAGTGGCATATGCCGAAGGAATTGAAAACGAAGGCGATCCAGATCATCTACTCGGGCGGCGGCTACAGCCACAACGCGCCGGACGGCTTCGAGGTCGCGCCGGCGCGGCGTTACCTGAACGGCAAGGGCATGACGGTCGTGACCATGAAATACCGTGTGCCGCGTCCGTTGGGCGGGCTGGCCAAGCACACGACGGCGTGGCAGGACCTGCAGCGCGCCGTGCGGGTCGTCCGCAGCCAGGCCGCGGCGCAGGGGCTCGATCCCGACCGCATCGGCATCATGGGCTCCTCCGCCGGCGGGCACCTGACGCTCATGGGCGCTACCAGCTCGAAGCGCCGCTCCTATTGGCCGGTAGACGATCTTGACAAGCTTCCCTGCAACGTGCAGTGGGCGGTCGCGATCTATCCGGCGTACACGCTTACAGACGGCGCGGATAAACCTAACGCTAAGGGTGGCAACGAAGACTACGCGCGGCTCGTCCCCGAGTTCGCGTTCGACCTCGCGACCTGTCCGATCCTGTTCATCCACGGCGATGCGGATGGCTGGGCGGCGATGAACTCGGTGAAATGCTGGGAACAGCTCCGCCGCATGGGCATCCAGTCCGATCTGCACACGCTTGCCACGCGCAATCACTGCTTCCAGAAGAAGGCCGCGCCGGGCACGGGCAGCTACACCTGGATGGGGCGCATTTGGGAATTCATGAACCACAAGGGGTTCAATAAGTAAAAGAGATTAAAGAACCAAGCCGACAGGGCCGACAATGGTGGAGGTGTTCGTGAGCGACGCGATCATGCCCATGGCGCAGCAACCAGAAACGCCTACCAGCTCTTCGGCGACCAGCTGCTCAAACTGCTGGAAGAACTCA
>JAQWAM010000353.1 GCA_028707675.1 Kiritimatiellia bacterium
GTGGCGTACGCCCTGTGGCGTTATCTGCCCCGCGACATTTCCGGCGTAACGGTCGCGTTCCTGCGCGTCATCTTTTTCACGGCGTTGTTGTGGGTGCTTTTGCTGCCGGGTCGCAAAAGCTCTCTGGTCGAGATCGCCAAACCGCTTTTCGTCGTGCTGCTGGACACATCCGCCTCCATGGAACAGAGCGCGGATGAATCCGCCGGACGGACACGTTGGGAGGCGGCCATGGAGACGCTGAAGCTGCCTTGGGCTAAAACGGTTCAGGCCAAATGCGTAATGGATGTCTATCCTTTCAATGCAGACTTGGACAAGCCAGTGGAACTCGCTCAAACCGCCGCGTTGCGGCCCGAGGGACGTTCCACCCGCCTGAACCTCGGGCTTAACCGCCTCTTCGAAAGGCTGCGCGGACAGGAACTGGCTAGCGTGATGGTGCTTTCGGACGCGATCGACACGCGTGAAAAGAACGACAACTGGGCTGAATCCGGCTGGCCCGCGCCGATCTACGCGGTACAGCTTGAACCGAGCGTCGAGCTTGACGACACTCCTGACATGCGGGTCGACAACGCGGACACTCCGCGGCGCGCCATCGTCGGCTGGGACACCGCCATGACGGTCACGGTGGCAGGCTACGGCGGCAAGGGTGAGCCCTTCCCCGTGATACTGCTCAAAGACGGCAAGGAGAGCGACAAAGCGGTGATGCAGTTGCCGCCGGAAGGCGGCAGCCGCGACGTACAGTTCAAACTCGCGCACCCCGAGATCGGTACAGAGACCTACACTGTGCGCATACCGCCGCTGCCCGGCGAGTCGCAGACCAATGACAACGAGATGATTGTGGCGGTGGACGTGCTGGACGCGCGCAACCGCGTGCTGTTCCTCGAAGACCTGCCGCGTTTCGAGAGCAAGCACATGTCGCGCGCCCTTTTCGACAACAAGGACATCACGCCGCTGGCTTTTTTCCAGATGCCCAGCCGCAAGCTTTCCGGCGCCAAGGAGTGGGTCGCTTACGGTGACCGGCAGGGGTTGTCTTTCGACCTCACGCTGGATCAGCTCCGACTCAACAAGATCATCATCCTCGGCAACTTCGACGCGGACGCGATCTCTTCGGAACACTGCCGCACCATCCTTGAATTTGTCGAGCAGGGAGGCAGCCTGATCCTGCTGGGCGGACAGAAACTCTGGGGCGACAACGGCATCGCGCACACCGATCTGGCAAAACTGCTTCCGTTCAAGCGCGCCGGCGCGCCTGCCATGGAAGGCCGCTTCAACGTAAACTGGACCGCAGAAGGCCGGGCCCACCCCGCCCTGGCCAACAACCCGGATATGCCCGCGGCGCTGCCGCCGGTGCTTTCGGTTTTCACCGGCGCGGCGCTCTCAGGCGGCGCTTTCGCGCTGGCCGAAGCCGTGACCGACAGCGGCAGCCACCCTATCCTGGTCTCGCGCGTTTACGGTCAGGGCAAGGTCCTGGCCGTGCTGACCGACTCGCTCTGGCGCTGGGCCATGCAGCCCGGCGAGGAGCGGCCTTACCAGAAATTCTGGCGGCAGATCATCCAGTGGATGTCGCCCTCCGAGAGCGGCATGGACAAATATCACCTTGAGCTTTTCACCGACGCCGGCACCATCGCGGTCGGCGACCCCGCCATCCTGCAGGGCCGGCTGGTGATCCCGCCGGAAGAGACGCGCCGCTCATGGCGGGTGCGTTGCGCGGTGACCACACCGTCCGACCGCAGCATCAGCCTGAACATGACCGGACGCGACCTCGGCGCCGGACAGGGCGCGGCGGTGCCGGGCTACATGGCCGAGTTCACGCCCAACGAGGCCGGCAACTACCGCGCCGTCGCCACCGTCGAGATCGACGGCAAGAAGATCGAGTCCAGCGCGTGCCTCTTCACCGTGCGCGCGACATCGCAGGAAACCGTGCTGCGCCCGGTGAACGAGCGAGTCCTCAAGGCGCTGGCGCGCTCCAGCGGCGGACGCCACGGCACCCCCGAAGAGATCGACGCGGCCCTGCAGGATTTGCGCGTCACCGAACGGCGCGAGCGCAAGCTGGAATACCGCGCGCTCTGGCAGACGCCTTTCATACTGGCTTGCCTCATTGCCATCCTCGCGCTAGAATGGGTCTTCAGGAAATTAAAGAACATGTCTTGACGCAACTTAGGAGACTAGCAATGACGAAATGCCGCATACTTTTTATCGCCGCTCTCTGCGCCTTGGGTTGCGCCGCCGCATTGAAGGCGCAGACCTATGACCCGGCCAACAACCTGCTCGCGAACGGCAGTTTTGATGATAACGATGATCCGTTGAACCACTGGATTTACGCCTTCGACCACAACAGGCACTACCTCAATAACCACCAGTATGTTTCGGTCGTGGACGATCCGTCCTCCATGCGCAAAAGCGTGCTGCGACTGGACGCGTCAGTGCATGAGGTCTGCATCAACCAAGGCGTGCAAGTATACTCCGCGCCGATCCGTTTCGACCCAAAGAAAAAATACAAGATCTCGCTCTCCGCGCGCTCGGTCGGCGTCAAAGGAGGCACCGGCCCAAAATGCCGCATCTACCCCATCGGCTACCGTTGGCATCCGAAAGCCGTCAAGAGCAACAACCCCGCGTTCGGCGACCTGCGCGAGGCCGTGCGCTTCCAGCCCATCTACTTCAAGAACGTTAAGACCGGTGAGTTCTCTTTCGTCCCCAAACAGTGGAAAAGGGTTGAGTGTGTCATACCCACCCCGGGGCGCTCGGAATTGCAGCAGAGCCATCTCGAAAACTGCGACTGGCTGATGCTCAAAATCCTCGCCCTGGACGCCGCCGGATCGGATGCCGCTTCCGGCAGCATCCCGAGGGGCTACTGCAACCCGGGTTATCTCTATGTGGATGACGTCAAGATCGAGGAGATCGGTCTGGCAGACACCGTCGGCATCACCAAAGGCGCCTCCACCAAAGGGTTTGACGGCAAATCCTGGTCAGGCTCCGGCGACGGCAAGAAACCCTTCGTCCCCGTCGGCGGCCCCCGGCCCGTGCGTAAAAAATAGATCCGTTTTATTTAGCTTTACTTGGAGTGCGGTGACAAGAGCCGCGCTGTGCGCGGGTCGCGGCACCGCTTTCCGGCCTGTCCGCGCCAAAGCGGCGTCGCGCGGAATACCGCTTGCCGCCGCACTCCAAATCCGTTCGCCAGACT
>JAQWAM010000354.1 GCA_028707675.1 Kiritimatiellia bacterium
TGTGTCTCGGCACGGGCACGGGGATGGCCTGCCTGCCGGTCGGCAAAGCGGGGTGGGCCGCGATCGCATATGGGTTGGACGATGACTTCAAGACGCCTTTCGGCGGTGACAGGCCGTGCCTGTTCCTCAACGCTCCGGTAGGGGAGTGGCTAGACAAGAACGGGATTAAAGCGTCGCGGCTGTGGCGCGGCGACGCTGCGGACGGCATGTGGCGCGCCCGTCTGTGGCGGGTTGGCCCTGTTGACGCGGTTGTCGCGGAGGCTGTGGCCGTTGCGCGGGGGTCCGGGCTTGACACGGCCGGCCGCGGCCGGCGCTACAGTCTGGCAGAGCTGATCCCGATGGTTGACCACAACCGGCTGCTGGGCATGCGGCAGGAGATACGACGCCACGTGAATCTGGCTAAGGTGGCGGAGCGCGTTTTGGCGGACGACGCCTTGCCGGCGAGCGCGGTCTGCGGGGATATTCAAAACAGGCGGGAAGCGGAAGCGGCATTGCGGCGCCTGGCCGGAATCCTGGAGGGCGAGGCTTTGCGAAAGCCGCTCTTGAGCGCGCGAGTGATGCGCCTGATGGCGATGATACAGGATAAGTTCACGCCCGGCGGAAAAAATGGCCAAGAATATTTGGGCAAGGCTTTCGCTGCGGTGGCCGAGGCTGTGGCGACAAGTTTCGAGCCTGTCGGACAGCCGCGCCCGGCCGCGATCCTGCACGATCAGGTGGTTTGGGTGACCACGCCCGTGCGCATGGATTTCGACGGGGGCTGGTCGGACACGCCGCCGATCTGCACGGAACGCGGCGGCGCGGTGCTGAACGCGGCGGTGACCTTGAACGGACTGTATCCGATTCAAGTGATGGCCAAGTTGAACACCAGAGGCTGCATAAGGCTCTTTAGCATTGATTTGGGCGAGAGCAAAGAGATCAGGACCGCGGCGGAACTGCTTGACCACCGCGATCCGCGCGACTGGTCGTCTCTGGCAAAAGCCGCTTTGGTTCTCGCCGGGTTCGGCCCCGCGCGCGTGAATGAGCCCTTGGCGCGGTGGCTGCGGACTTTGGGCGGCGGGTTGGACCTGACCATTTTCTCGGCTCTGCCGAAGGGCTCAGGCATGGGCACCAGCTCGATTCTGGGCGCAGCGGTGATAGCCTGCCTTGACCGTGTGCGGGGGGAGCCTTACAACTCCGACCGGCTGATACGCATGACCTCCATATTGGAGCAGCGCATGTGTACCGGCGGCGGGTGGCAGGATCAGGCCGGCGGCATCATGCCGGGAGTGAAACTGATCCGGACCCAGCCCGGGCAGGATCAGACGGTGTCGCTGCGCTGGACCGAGTTCGACATGTCTGAAGGCAGCGAGTTCAAGCGCCGGTGCCTGCTGTATTTCACAGGCCAGAAACGCATGGCGCGTAATATACTGCACAATGTAGTGGCGGCGTATCTGGCGCGCGAACCCCTGATTTTACAAACGCTTGACGACCTCGGGAATTCAGTTCTGCAGACCAAAGAGGCGTTGGACGCGCGCGACATCGACGGTTTCGCGCGGGGCATCGCGCATTATTGGGAACTTAAGAAAAACATTGATCCCGGCTCGACCAATCCGCTGATAGAAGCTTTGCTGGACAGCGTCAAACCCTACACGCAGGCAGCCCTGCTGCCGGGCGCGGGCGGCGGCGGGTTCATTTTCATGATTGCCAAGAGCGCGGCCGACGCCGAACGCGCGCGTCGCGTTCTCGAGTCCAGACCGCTGAACTCTCAGGCGCGCTTCTTCGAATTCGACATTGATCAGAAAGGTCTGACCGTCACGGTCTTGTGATCCGCCGCGGTTGAAGCCGCGACACACTTCAGCCTTACACCGTCAGGCTGTAGCCTTTGCGGTATTCGGGTTTGAGCAGGGCGTTGGCGGCCGCGCTGTTGGTGAAGCGGGCGGTGTCGTGGTCCCATTCGAGCCTGACTCCGGGCAGACGCACGGCGACAGCGCCCAGCGCCGCGTTTTCGGCCACGTAGCCTGCGGTCTCGAAGGGGTTGTTCGATTTGCGGCCGATCTTGACGGCTGTGATGAAATCATCGAAATGGCTGCCGAGCTTCAATGTCCAGAAGCCGGGCCTGCTTTTCTCTTCTTCCCTGATGTCGCGGATCATCTGGCGCATGGCGGTTTCCGGGATGACGCGGCAGGCGTCCGCGCCGTGCGAGCCGTATTTGACCGTGTTCCTGCTGCCGTAGACGACCGCGCCGGCGTTCCAGCCCTTCTCTGTAAGCCTGTTGCCCAGATCGCGGCTCTCCTCAAGCTGGGTCGGTCGCGGCACCTTGTTGCAGAACTCGCCGTCATGCCAGAGTATGGTCATGGTCTTGCCGTTTGGCAGGTCATACTCGTACCGTATGCGCGCGGCGTTGGGGAAGGCCAGCCGGTCGCGCGCGGGATCCCAGTCCGGAGTGGTTTCCGCGGTGATGCGGTTCGGGCTGCGCAGTGACAGCGAGTCGTAGATCGGATCCAGCAGGTGGCAGCCCCAGTCGCCGGGGTTGCCTGTGCCGTAAGGCGTCCAGGCGCGCCAGCGGTTGGGCGTGAAATGCGGTGAATATGCGTGGTATTCCCCGGGGCCGACCCACATGTCCCAGTTCAAGCCTTCGGGAACCTTTTCCTGCGCGGCGAGTTCCGGTATCTTGCTTTTCGAGTCCAGCAGACGCATGGTGGTCCAGGTGTGGACTTCCCGGATTTCTCCCAGCAGGCCTTTCTGCACCCAGGCCTTGAAGGTCTGGTGGCTGGCGAAAGAGTGCCCCTGGTTTCCCATGTGGGTTACCACGTTGTATTTGCGCGCCGCCGCCATGAGTTGGCGCACCTCCCAGACGGTGCGCGCGATAGGTTTTTCGGTGTAGACATGCTTGCCCAGCCGCATCGCCTCGACCGTCGGCAGCGCGTGCCAGTGGTCGGGGGTCGCCACGATGACCGCGTCGAAGGACTTGACGAGCTTCTCGTACATCGCGCGGTAGTCCTCGAAAACGGCGGCGTCGGGCACGATTTCTTTCGCTTTCAAAATGCTGCGCGGATCAACGTCGGCTATGGCCACGACCTTGCCTGAAGCGCCGACGCTCTTTATATCTGCGCGTCCCTGTCCGCCCACGCCCACGGCCGCGAAGTACACGGTCTCGCTCGGCGGCGTTTCGCCGCTGCCGGCCAGAAGGCGCCGGGGCAGTATTGAGAACGAA
>JAQWAM010000355.1 GCA_028707675.1 Kiritimatiellia bacterium
GAGGAGACGATCGCGTTTGGACACCAGACCAGAAAGATCGATGCCGACTACAGGTATTACATGAACGACCGCATCAACAAGAACGCGGACTACCTTATCATCCTCCAGCGCGAACTTGCGCGGCGCCAGGAGGATCTCGCTTCGGGCACGGTGAAGCCGATCGCAACGGTGACGTATGCGAAGGGGGTGCGCCCCGAAATCAAGGACGGCGGATTCAAGGTAGAAGGCAAGGAACTCATCCTCATCGGACCGGACACCTGGACGAACGTAAAAGGATGGCACAACGATGACATCGGTGTCATTGCCGCGACAGGGTTCAACCTGATCAACTGCTTCTACATCGGCGGCACCAACTACGCTGACGTCGTCCGCCGCTGCGAGGAAGCGGGAATGTACTGCGCTTGGGGATCCGCCGAGGATACCGCCAAGGATCTACTCCAGTACCGGCCGGAGTGGTCAGATGAGAAGCAGAACGCCCACCGCAACGGAATAGGCTACTGGCTGGGGTCCCTCGTCCCGTCGAATCCGAGCCCTGTCTTCGCGTATCAGATTTCGCTTCCGGAGCAGTGGACGCGTAAATACGAGGCGACTGAGGATTGGGCGAAGGAGTTCCGCGCACATCTCGAATCAAAGTTTGGCTCGCTGGACGAAATGAACGCTGCGCTCGGTTCATCGTATTCGAATTGGGCGGAGGTCGATTTCACCGCGGCACTCAAGGACGATGCGCTCAAATACGAAAGTTTTGTCTATCGGATGAAGACCAACATCAAAAAGGGAATTCCGCAGCAGGAGTGGATTGAAAAGCGTTTTGGACTACCGCGCTCGGTTCATTACTCGACCCACTACAACCTTTGCGGACTCGATCCGCTCGTCGTTCTCGCCGACTTCGAGGCGCTCTGGTCCATCTTCGACATCGTAGGCTTCGACGGGGGCTTCGGCCTTGCCGGCAGTGAATTTGCGATAGATTTCGCTAAGGGCGGATTGGACATCGACCTCGCCCGCAGCTTCTATCCCGAAAAACCGATTGCCAACAACGAGAACCACATCATAGTCGACGGTGTCTACTTCGAATACACAAACGAGGAGACTTATCTCGCGAACATCCTCTCGTATCTGATGGGCATGAACGCCGGTTCGATCTGGAACTGGGCAAACACGCGCCACACCTACGGTGAATACGCATTCACCCGCGCGAACACCTACCACGAGACGATCCGCGCGGCGCTCGATATCCGCCGTTTCCCGGAGGAAATAGCAGCGTTCCGCCATGCGCCGAACCCGCCTTTCCGGATTTTCCATTCGCTGCCGTCCCTTGCGGAGCGCGATCCGTACGTCCGCTCGCTCTACGGACTCTACGCTGCGTCGTCCTTTACCGGCTGGCCGGTCCGGTTTCTCTCCGAGCGCGACCTCTCGAAGCACGACACGAAAGACGTGAAGGTCATCGTCGTCCCCGACGCGCGGCGCGTTTCCGAGACGACGTTCGAGGCACTTGCCGTCTTTGCAGCAAAGGGCGGCATCGTGCTCGTGGACGGCGACGAGGCTCTCACGAAAGACGAGTGGGGCAAGGTCGTTCCCGAGCGTGCGGCGAAGTTGAACCGCTTGCGCAAATTCGCAGAAACCTCTTCCCGTACGCGCTTCGAGTCCCTGAACACCGCACTCGCCGAGAAGGGCGAGAAGCCACCGCTTGCAGTGACGACTGCGGGCGGCAAGGCTCCGTTCGGCGTCATGTGGCGCACGGCGAAAACTGCCGCGGGCACCAAGGTCGCCTTTATCGCTAACCTTGCGAAGACGCCGGTTACCGTAAATATCGCCAAGCCCGGCCGGGCGGGCGGATGGACGGAACTTCTGAACGGACGCGACGTGTCTGGCGAGGTCGTGCTTAAGCCGATGGATGTACTCCTGTTGAAAAACTGAAATACCCCCGATGGGCGAGCGGTGTGAACCAGCATGGCCACGGCACCGAAGAGGGGCTTCAATGGCGGGAGCAATCGTAATCCTGACCCCGCACCCAGTGAAGTTATCGCTCAATGAAACAGGAAACATGGCGCAGGGCTTGATTTTGCGCTTGCTAAAGCCGCGGGAATACGGTCAAATGAGACACAACTGTTTGTCGTTTAGTAGGTTAGCCGTACGTCCGGGTTTCCGTGCGAAAACGGAGGGATAACTTGAACGTTCAACGCTCAAGTTTAAAGTTTCGAGTTTCAAGTTTCGCGTTTCGAGTTTCAAGTTTCAAGTTTCAAGTTTCAGCTAAGGAAGGAAACTCTTTTTTATGCGTTGGTCACGCACACTCATCGCAACCCTGCGGGATGATCCGCAAGATGCCGAAATCGTCAGTCATAAACTCCTGTTGCGCGCCGGCCTGGCTCGGAAACTTTCCGGCGGCCTGTACACTTTCATGCCTTTGGGCCTGCGCGCGCTGCACAAGGTCTCGCAAATAATCCGCGAAGAGATGAACCGCGCGGGCGCGCAGGAGATCCTCATGCCCGCTTTGCAGCCGTCTGAACTGTGGGAACGCTCTGGGCGCCTCGCCACCATGGGCCCGGGCATGTTTCGCCTCAAAGACCGTGCGGAGCGTCTGATGGCTCTCGGCCCCACGCACGAGGAGGTCGTCACCCAACTCGTCGCCAGCGAGATCAGCTCCTACCGCCAGTTGCCGTGCACGCTCTACCAGATCCAGACCAAATTCCGTGACGAGATCCGGCCCCGCTTCGGGCTGATGCGCGCCAAAGAGTTCATCATGAAAGACGCGTACAGCTTCGACACCTCCCTCGACACGGCCGACGCCTCGTATCAGACCATGTACGACGCCTACGTTCGAATCTTCAGGCGCTGCGGGCTTGAAGCCCGCCCCGTCGAGGCCGACACCGGCGACATCGGCGGCAAGTGGTCGCACGAGTTCATGGTGCTGGCGGAGTCCGGCGAGGACGGAATCGTCGACTGCCCCGCCTGCGGCTACGCCGCCAATCAGGAGCGCGCCGAACGCGCCTGCCCGGACACGCCGCCCGCGGCGCAATGCCCCGCGGCCGAGCCGGTCAGCACGCCGGCCGTCCGCACTATCGACGACCTGACCGCGTTTTTCAAATGTGACGCGTCCCGCTTCATCAAGACGCTGGTATGCCTCGCCGACGGCAAGCCCGTGGCAGCGCTTGTGCCCGGCGACCGCGACCTTAACGAGCACAAA
>JAQWAM010000356.1 GCA_028707675.1 Kiritimatiellia bacterium
CAAAAGCCCGTAAGAATACAAAAACTTGATTGTCCGGTGCGATGCAACTTTATTGAATCGCGCCCCGCCCCAGACTGTTGATAATGGCGGAACGGGTCTGGATATGGTAAAGTCTACGTGTTCTATGAGAGACACAAGACCCGTAAAAAAAACTTTCCCGATAAACGCTTTTCTAGAAGGACGGCGCGCGCTGGTCGCCGGAGGCGGACGCGTCGGCCTGCGCAAGGTCGAGCTGCTGCTTGATTCCGGAGCCGCCGTGAATCTGGTCTGCCCCGACTGCGTCCCGGAACTCATTGCGCTTGCTCGGGAGGGACGAATCGTACGGCAGGCGCGTGTTTTTTCTGATGACGACGTGCGCGGCTGCGCCTTGGTTTTCGCCTGCACCGACGATAAGCGCGTCAACCGCCGCGTTCTGGATGCGGCCAAAGCGGCGGGCGTTCCCTGCTGCTGCGCCGACGGCAACTGGCCGGACGGCGATTTCGTGACGCCCGCGATCATCCGCGCCGAGGATGTGCTGATCGCGGTCTCGACCAGCGGCAAATCCTGCCGCCGTTCGCGGCTGATCAAGGACAACCTGCGCAAGCACCTTGACTCGATCCAAAGCTCCGACCTGCTGGTGCTGGGCACCAGCCACGAGTATCTGGACGCGGAACAGCGCGCGCCTTATCACTTGGACGCCGAAGAGCGCGAAACGCTGGGAGCGATGTTCCGGCAGATATGGGGCGTGCATGAATTTTTCATCCTGAACACTTGCAACCGTGTCGAGGTGGTGGCCGCCGTCTCCGAGGACGCCAGCACCTGCGGCATCATGCGCCGCCTGCTCAAGTTCGACCGTCTCGATCCCGCGCGGTACTACATGAAGCACGGCTTCGAGGCTTTCGCCCACCTTTGCATGGTGACCGCCGGGATGGACTCCCAGCTTCCCGGCGAATTCCATGTGGCTTCGCAGATGAAAGAGGCGGTTGACGATGCCGCCGGCCACGGCTGGGCCGGCCCGGTCATCCGCGAGCTGTGCGACGCCGCGCTGCATGTGTCAAAAGACATACGCCACGAAGTAGAGCCGCTGCTGGATATAGAGGAGCTGGAAGATCTGGGAGTGCGCTATGTTGCGGAGCACCTGCCCGGCCTGACGGAATGCCGCGCGCTGGTGATCGGCACCGGCGTGATCGGGCAGGGCATCGTGGCCGCGCTGCTCACCCGCGGCTGCGAACGTATCTCATGGGCATACTACCGCAACGCTCCCGCGCTCAGCGCCGAAGGCGCGCAAAAAATCGATACGTTGCAACTGGACGAGATAGGCCGCGTCCTGCCCGAGGCAGACGCGGTGATCAGCGCGGTTGACGCGCGCGAGCCGGTGCTGGACCTCCTGCGCCACAAGCGGCTGCTGAACCCCGGCGGCACGGTAATGGTGGATCTGGGCCTGCCGCGCAACATCGACCCGGCGCTGGCTGACTGCGGCGCCAATGTGCGGCTCGCCGCCTTGGACGCGCTCAAGCGCTGGTACCGCGCCGCCAACAGCACTCTGGACAAGGTGCTGGAGGTTTGCGACAACATCCTCAAAGGCCACCGCGACATCTACGAGCGTATGCGCCGCAGCATCCAGGGGGATACCGACAATGGAGAAGAGAACTAGCGCGGGCGGCGGTCTCGGCGAGACCGCCCTGCCGGTCCAATGCGCGGCCCCCGGTAGGGACGGATCGCCGAGCCGTCCGCAAGCATCTAAACGCAGTGACGAGTACAAGAAATGAAATACATGACTTTTAAAGCCGGCACGCGGGGCAGCGAGTTGGCCATGCTCCAGACCCGCGGCGCACTGGACCGGCTCACGGAGCTTTTCCCGTGGCTCTCTTTCGAGCGCGTGACCGTCGCCACCCCCGGAGACCGCGACCTGACGAGTGACCTGCGCGGCAGCCCCGCGGATTTTTTCACACGCGATCTGGACGACGCTTTGCGGGACGGGCGCATCGACCTGGCCGTGCACAGCGCCAAGGATCTGCCGTCGCCGATGCCCGAGGGCATCGACTGGTTCTGGCTGCCTTGGGGCGAAGACCCGCGTGACGCCTGGGTGCTGCCGTGCGGACGGACATGGTCCGACCTGCCGCCTGACCCCGTGATCGGCGTCAGCAGCGAACGGCGCGAGGCTTGCGCCAAGGCGCGTTTCCCCGCTGCTGAATTACGTCCGATCCGCGGCACGATCACCTCCCGTCTGGAGCAGCTCGACGCCGGACACTACGATGCCATCCTCATGGCTGGAGCGGCTCTCAGCCGACTCGGCCTTGAAGGTCGCGTAACCGAGTGGGTGCCGCTTTCAGAGCTGCCCGTTCCCGCCGGTCAAGGACGGCTGGCCGTGACCTTCCGACTGAATGATCCGGTCTGGACACGTGTCCGCGCCTGCTTCGTCAAGGCCGTGCGCTTTGTCGGCGCCGGCGTTGGCTCCGCGGACTATTGCACATGGGGCGGCATCAAGACCCTGCGCGGTGCGGAAATTTGCCTGTATGACGTGCTGATGGACGACCACTTGCTGACCTTCCTGCCTGAAAGCGCTGAAAGGATTTTTGTGGGAAAACGCTGCGGCGAACATGCCCTGCGCCAACCGGACATCACCACGCTGATCGCGGACTTCGCCAGACAAGGCCGGCGGGTGGTGCGTTTGAAAGGCGGCGACCCGGGCTTGTTCGGGCGGCTGGCCGAAGAGACTGACGAGCTGGATCGGCTCTCGCTGCCTTACCGCGTGCTGGCGGGGGTCAGCGCCTTGACCGTAGCCACCACCACGACCGGCATGCTCTTAACCAAACGCGGAGTCTCGCGCGGGTTCACGGTGATGACGCCGCGCGCCGAAGGCGGCGCCGTGGCGGGCGTGTCCCTGAAGGTGCGGCAGAAATTGCCGCTGGTGCTCTTCATGTCCGTGAAAGTTGCCGACGATATGGCCGGCGAGTTGCTGGAGGAAGGCTGGGAGGCCGACACGCCGGTCGCGGTGGTTTTCAACGCCGGCGCGGATGACGAGACGGTCTGCCGCACCACCTTGGCGGATTTGCGGTCCGGGGCGGCGGAGCTGCCGCCGACCGATGCCCCTGGTCTGCTGATAATCGGTTCGGCCGCTGCCGCAGGTTTCCGCCGCGACAGCGGCGCGTTGCGCGGTTGCCGGGTGCTGCTGACCTGCAGCGCGGCCCTGCTGGAA
>JAQWAM010000357.1 GCA_028707675.1 Kiritimatiellia bacterium
CAACGAAGCAACTGTGCTCGCCTGCCGTTTTGCCGCCGCCGCTATCGTCATTGCCGGTGTGACGGCTGACCTGCTTATAGCCATCCTTTTCCAGACCCGTCGAGTCAGGCCGCAGCTTGCCTCAATCCGCCTTTTGCGTGAACGCGGGTTTGGCGTTTCGCACGCGCAGGTCGCCTTGACGGTGACACTGCTTTTCGCGTTGCCATACATTTTCCAAAATCCCGACTGCGCCGCCCCCAAAAGCGGCTCGCTGGTTTTCGGACAACTGCTATACGCCTTCACCGCCTTTTCGGCCATCATGCTATGCGTGGTGAACATGCAGAGATCTTTCCGTTCGCTTTTCCTGAACCCCCTGTGCGGCACGTCCCAAGCCGTCCTGCGGGGGCTTTTATTCGGCCTGGCGGCCATACCACCGGTGATGCTGTTGAGCTTCGCCGTCAACACGGCGATCAGACTGCTCGGTTACGAATCGTCGGCGCAGGATGTTTTCCGCTGGCTTGAAAAGGACGGTTTGGACGCGGGAGCGCGTTATTTCACGCTGTTCGCTATAGTCTTGCTCGCGCCTGTCATCGAAGAATGCCTGTTCCGCGGCATACTGTTGCCGTGCGTCATCAAGGGCAGAACTTTTTTGTTCGCCGCGCTGCTTTCCGGCGCTTATTTCGCCACCGTTCATTTCCACGCGCCATCGTTCCTGCCGCTGCTTTGCCTCAGCGTTATATTCTCGGCGGGCTATGCCGTGACCGGCTCAATAATAACCCCAATCGTCATGCACGCGCTGTTCAATCTGGCCGGGCTGGTCTTTTACGCTGCCGCGATTTGACCCGCATACAGACGCGCGGATTCCCGCATTTTAACTTTTTTTGCTTTATGCGTATTTTACGACTTGCGCGACAGCCTGTCTTACGCTTAAATATGAACCGCTTGTACTGTTATATAGAAACCTGACGTCAGGTTTCTTGATCGTCGCGGCCTATGTGATTGCGGGCGGCCTCAAAGGAGTGATGATGACTGACGCCCTGCAGGGAGCGGTCATGCTCGTGGGCATGGGAATCATGTTTTTCCTGACTTATCACAGGCTCGGCGGTTTCATTGCGGCGCACAAAACTTTATCCGAAATGGCGCCAATGGTTCCAAAAGCCCTGGGGGCGATCGGCCATCAGGGATGGACTTCGATGCCGGCTTTCGGATGGGCTCCTCCGGGGGCTGACGCCGCGGAGTCCGCCAAGGTGAGCCTGTGGTGGATCATGGTGTCCACCATCGTCATGGGTGTGGGCATCGGGGTATTGGCCCAGCCGCAGCTAATCGTGCGCTTCATGACCGTGAAATCAAAACAGTCGCTCAACCGCGCCATCGTGGCCGGCGGCATCTTCATCTTCTTCATGACCGGCGTGGCTTTCATCGTCGGCCCGCTTTCCAACGTTTATTTCGCCAAGCACGAGGCGATCGAATGCCGCATCATGGACGAGACCGCACTGCTTGATCCCGGGCCTGAAGGCAACGGCGCGCTGAGCCTGGTGGCGGCGGACGCCCCGCCGGAGATCAAAGCGCGCGCAAAAGCGTTCGTGGCGTACAAGCTGCCTAACGAAAAAAACGATGCTCCCGCTCACTATATCTTGAAGACACCCGCCATGTCCATCACCCGCGGCGCAGGCGCGGGCAACGACACGATCAGGCCGGGCATGATCGCCATCGCCCGCACCGTGACTCTCGGAACCACGATGAAGGGCAACAGCGACACCATCATACCGCGCTACATCAACAGCGCCTTCCCGAAATGGTTCAGCCTGCTGTTTATGATGACACTGCTGTCGGCAGCCATGAGCACACTGTCCAGCCAGTTCCACACTATGGGCACATCCATAGGACGCGACATTTACGAAACGCTGCGCAAAGGCGACCAGAAAAGCTCTGTGCTGATAACCCGCTGCGGGATAGTCGTGGGACTGATCACCGCCATCATCCTCGGTAAAATCATCCGCGGAAATATCATAGCCGTGGCAACGGCGATATTTTTCGGCATTTGCGCCGCCGCCTTCCTGCCGTCGTTCCTCGGCGCCTTGTTCTGGAAGCGCATGACCCGCACGGCAGCCTTGTCATCCATTCTTACAGGCTTCCTGACCAGCGCCTTGTGGTCGGTTTTCGTCAACGCCAAGACCGCAGCCGGCCTCGGAATCTGCAAGGCGCTGCTGGGGCGCCCTACCGTGCTGACCGCGACATTCAGCCCAACATGGGCGTTTGTCGACCCCGTCATCGTGGCTCTGCCGGTCTCGGCCATAGTGGCGATAGCCGTAACTTTTCTCTCTAAGCCGCTGCCCCCGGAACACGTGTCTTACTGTTTCGGCGGCAAAAAGCCACAGTGAGCGTAAATAAAAATCTTTGTGCCCTTTGTGTGCGATAAAATCGGGGTGCCTGCCTGTGCCGGGCACGGCAGACAGACAGGCCACATCAGCATCCGCACTCATTCGTGACGCAAAGCCTCGATCGGATCCAGCGATGCCGCGCGTATCGCCGGATACAGGCCGAACAGGATGCCGATCGCCACGCTGATGCCGAACGCGAGCAGCAGGCTGTACGGCTGCACGACGGTCGGCATGTCCGTGAAAATGGTGATCAGAAACGGTATGCCGATCCCCACCATCAGTCCCACCACCCCGCCGCCGATAGACAGCACACAGGTGTTGATCAGGAACTGCACCACGATCCGGCTGCGCCGGGCGCCGATGGCGCGCCTGATGCCGATCTCTTTGGTGCGCTCCGTGACCGAGGCCAGCATGATGTTCATGATGCCTATGCCGCCGACAAGCAGGCTGATCCCGGCGATCGTGCCAAGCACTATGTTGTAGGTGCGCTTGGTGCGCTCGGCCTCGCGCAAAAGCGTCAACGGCACATCGATCTTGTAATCAATCTTCTTGTGAAAACGCTCCAGCACGGCATCAATCGCCTTGCTGCCGGCTTCCACCACCGAAGTGTCGCGCATCTTAACTATAATCTGCCCCAGCTCGACCTTCTCGCCTTCCATGCCGCCTGCCGAATACCGCATGTTGGCCTCGCCGAAAAGCCTTGTCCCGGTGGTCAGCGGGATATACGCGTCAGCCTCGCTGTCAGGAGCGCGGACTGTCCCTCCCGTTTCGTTCTTCACAATGCCGCCAACCTCGAAAACGCCCGACGCGATGCGTAT
>JAQWAM010000358.1 GCA_028707675.1 Kiritimatiellia bacterium
ACGCCCTGACCGGATGGGAACCGCCGAAAGAAAAACCCAAGCAAATGATCCTGATGCCCGAACTTGAAAAGGAGCGCGACGCGGCAAACCGCGTGAAGCAGGGCAAAAAGATCATCGTTGTTTTGGGTAATCCGCCCTATAACGGTTTCGCGGGCGTCAGCCCCGAAGAGGAGAACGACCTTGTCAAACCGTACAAGGAAGGGCTCGTTTCCAAGTGGGGTATCAAGAAATTCAACCTCGACGACCTCTATGTCCGTTTCTTCCGGCTGGCCGAAAAACGAATCGCGGAACACAGCGGCATGGGCGTGGTCTCGTTCATCTCCAATCATTCATGGGTAAGCGAACCGTCCTTTGTGGTCATGCGCCGTCACCTCCTTGATTCCTTTGACCGCTTCTGGATCGAGAACATGCACGGAAACCGCAAAATTTCGGAGTATGCCCCCGACGGGCGCACCAGCGAAACGGTATTCGCAATTCCCGGTTTCTCCGTCGGCATCCAACAGGGCGTTGCGATTTCCTTGTGGGTGAAACACGCCAAAAGGAAGAGCGAGCCTCTTGTCCGTTTTCGCAATGACATCGACGCCGCAAAAGCGACGGAACGTCGGGCACAGTTGACGGCAAGCCTTTCGGCGAAAAAGTTTGACGCGCAATACGAGACCGCCGCGCCCGCCGTTGAAAACCGGTGGAGTTTCCGCCCGAGCGAAGTGACTACGGATTTTCTCGGTTGGCCAAAAGTTACGGATTTGTGCGAAGAATCTCCCAGTAATGGTCTGATGGAAAAACGGGGCGGCGCTCTCATTGATAATGATCGGGATGCGCTGTCAGAAAGAATGCGCGTCTATTACGACAAAGAAACATCATGGGAAGGTCTGAAGGCATCCGGCCATCCGTTGACGAATGACGCAGCACGCTACAATGCACAGTTAGCAAGACGGAAAGTTCTTGAAGCAGAGGAGTTTGACTGCGAAAAACTCCGCCCTTATGCTTTGCGTCCATTCGATAATCGCTGGTGTTACTACAGTACGACCCGCCCGCTTTGGAATGAGCCGCGCCCAACGCTCTGGGCTCAGTGTTGGGCAGGCAACCGATTCTTAATGACTCGTCCGGCTGGTGTAGCACAACCGGAAGGCGTGCCGTTTTTCTTTACAAATTGCATCGGCGACAATGATTCTCTTCGCGGACACGCTTATTGTTTCCCACTCCGTCTCAAAACAGACCATAAGAAGACTGTGGCACGCATGGCCGAAGACTCCGGCAGAGTTGTACAGCACGAACAGAATGTATTGTTTGATGATGACACGGCATCGGCGAACCTTTCACCCGTCGCACGCGCCTATCTTCACTCACTGGGATTGCCGAATCCTGACGAGGACACTGAAACTGCGGAAGTGATTTGGATGCACGCCTTGGCTATCGGCTACGCGCCCGCGTACCTGACGGAGAACGCGGACGGCATCCGGCAGGACTGGCCGCGCATCCCGCTGCCCTCGACGAAAAAGGCTTTGTTGAAGTCGGCGGCGCTGGGGCGGCAGGTGGCGGCATTGCTGGACACGGAAACGCCTGTGGTGGGAGTGACCGCCGGGAGCATCCGCGAAGACTTGAAAGGCGTCGCGGTCTTCACGCGTACGGACGGAAAGAAGGTAAACCCCGACGCGGGCGATTTGGATTTGACGGCGGGCTGGGGCCATGCGGGTAAAGGGGGCGTGACCATGCCGGGGCGCGGCAAGATCGAAGCGTATGGCAACGTGCTGGACATCTATCTGAACGGCCTGACCTGTTGGCGCAACGTGCCCGCGCCGGTGTGGGAATACACGATAGGCGGGTATCAGGTCATCAAGAAATGGCTCTCCTACCGTGAAAAGCCTTTGCTGGGGCGCGGCCTGACCGTGGCCGAGGTGCGCTATGTCACCGAGACCGCCCGCCGCATCGCGGCGTTAATCTCGATGCAACCGCAGTTGGATGAGAATTGCCGGGCGGTTGCGGCATCATGTGTGCCTGCACTTATCTGACAGATTAGGCACTTAAACTCGAACCCGTTTAGGGCGATGTTAACCCGTACACACGATATTTGAGGAGTCTCGATTTGAGAATTCAACTCGTCGATCTGTTCAATATTTGTTGTATGCTCGCCGTGGGGTCTGTCAGTGCCGCCATAGGGACAGGCGACGTACCGACAAACAATTATGCATCCTCGAAAAGTGCGATGGTAATTCCCGACGGGCGTACCGTGTCCGGTGAATTCATTGTTGGCAAACCCACGGAAATCGAACGTCTATTTGATAGTACCACGACTGCATATGACGGTGGTTCAATGTCTAACGCCGTCTGCGATGCCGCTGAGGCAATAAAGCGATATGAAGCCTCAAAGAGTGTCGCTGTCGAAAAGATCGGATTTACGACGCCTTCGCTAAAACTTCAGATGTCGTATCTCTACCGGATTCAAGCGGAAGCTCTGTTTTCCAGAAATGAAACAGCGAAGGCTATGGGTTATATGAGAACCGCCCTGGCTCTCGATCCCGACAGCGTTACCAACCATGTCGTCCCCCTGTGTTTGGCGACAGACTTGGATGACTAGACTACACAATCTAACTATCATCATGTTTATAGAGACATTCCCCGTGCGAGTACAAGCATGTTTTTTTGTGAAGTAATTAAACGTGGATGGCTTTTACCATTTGATCTCACAAATGAAGATTTCATCGGTTTCGCGAAAATGTTCGGCATAACAAACAAACTTGACTGCCCCGCATATTATACCGATAAAACAAACGGGCATAAGATTGTCCGACGGTGGCGGGGGCTCGATCAGTTTCACGCATTCGATGTTACAAAGTTCAAACAATATGTGCATGACACTGAAAAATGTTACAATTTCATAAATAAGATGCAGATCGCACGAACGGAAAGTGTCATAACAGGGATGATTGATCTCGCTTCAAACTGCCTATCCGAATATGAACAGCTTTCGAGCGACTATATTAAAGCGCACCGTGCATTAAAAACGATCCCGACACGCTGCCATCTGACTTTGGCCGAGGCTCGCATGGCGAACAAAGACTATGAGGCCGCCATGACGCATGTGCTACAGGCAGAACAATGCCAACCGGGTATTACGGTTGATATTCTGAAGACAATGCTATGGATACTCAATGATAATGAGGATCAGGCAACACGG
>JAQWAM010000359.1 GCA_028707675.1 Kiritimatiellia bacterium
ATGCGTGGACCTTTTCCCCACGCATGTGGGGATGATCCGGCGTTTTTCCAGAACCGGAACGCCCGCTTGACCTTTTCCCCACGCATGTGGGGATGATCCGTTAGGGATGTCCCGTTTAAACCCTGCGCGCGGCTTTTCCCCACGCATGTGGGGATGATCCGGTAGGATGTGTCGGGCGAGTCGTCGCACCGCGCTTTTCCCCACGCATGTGGGGATGATCTCGCCGCATGAGCCAACTTGTCTGTCTGCGGGCGGGGGAAGGCAATGAAAAGCGCGAAAGGTGTTTACATCGGAGGTGGATAATTTTATGGTTTTAGCGGTTTTTCTGGAAGCGGCTGTCTTCTGTATGGTTGATCGTCTGGCGGGCGAAACGATGATCGCGCCGCGTTGAGTCTGTTAGAGCGTCCTGCGCGTCCTGCGTTTCGTCCTGCGGACTCGCCGCGGACGGCACTGGCGGAGCGGCGGGGATCAGCCGGATGGGGCGAACCGCAACAAGGAGCGCCTATTCCGCAATCCGCACGAGCCCGACTATGTCAAGCGCAGTGTCACCGCCGCCGGCCTCGCCATCAAGACGGCTCTGGAGATCGCCGACCGGCAGGCCGTACACCGCTGCCGGCGCTGCGGGAAAGCCGTCGCGCCCGACGAGTATGCTCGCAGCCAGCGCTTTTTCGAACGCACGCTGTGCGATGTCTGTTTTGACCAGACCGCTACCGAGCGCCGTAATTTCGAGACCTCCGTGGAAGACAAGAAGACCCTCCGCGCGGTCGACGGCACTCTCGTGCAGTCGGACGGCGAGCGGCGGATCGCGGAGTGGCTCGCCGCCCGCGGCATCGCCTACCGCTATGACGCGCGCCTGCGCATCATCGAGGGCTTCCAGATCCGTCCCGACTTTTACCTGCCCGAGTACGATGTCTATATCGAGTACTGGGGGCTCGACACCCCCCGCTACAAGGACGGCATGTACCTCAAGCAGGATCTCTACATGCACGCAGGCAAACGCCTGATCTCTCTCTACCCCGAGGACAAGACGCGCCTGGACGACACCCTCGGCGCGAAGCTCGCTCATTTCGGACGCTGCGAAGTCCGCCGGACGTAGCAAGTCCGCTTGTTCTGTAGATGTTGCCAGTACGTGAGTGCGCGTATGTGCGTGCGTGGGCAAACATGGCGGGAAGCCAAGGGGCTGTTGCGTGTTTTTGGCGCAGGCGTTATACTGTCTCTGAATCGGAGGCAGATATGGCGGAAACCAGCAAAAAAGTGGCGCGGTGCGGGCTTTGCCCGAAGGACTGCCGCATACCGCCGGGGTTCAGCGGGGAGTGCCGCATACGCGTGAACCTTGACGGGCGACTGCAGGCCGTGACCTACGGGCGGCCGTGCGCGGTGCATGTGGATCCCATGGAGAAAAAGCCGCTGTTCCACTTTTTGCCGGGAGCGCCGATCCTCTCGGTCGGCACCGCCGGCTGCAACCTGCACTGTCTGCACTGCCAGAACGCGGAGATCTCGCAGGGCAACCCCGAGGATGTGTCTTCCTATGAACTGAGGCCGGCCGACTTGCCGGCGCTGGCGCGGCGCCACGGCTGCACCGCTGTGGCCTACACCTATACCGAGCCGGTGGTGAGCTACGAGTACACGCTGGACTGCTGCAAGGCGGCGCACGAGGCGGGCTTGCGCAACGTGCTGGTGACTGCGGCTTACATCAAGGAGCGCCCGCTGCGCGCCTTGCTGGAGCATGTGGACGCGGCGAACGTGGACATCAAGGCCATGAGCGACCGCTTTTACCGCGAGGTCTGCTCGGCCACGCTTGACCCGGTCTTGAGGGCGGCGCGGGTCATGCGCGAAGTCGGCGCACATCTGGAGATAACGAATCTGGTGATCCCGACACTCAACGACAGCGGCGAGATGCTGAAGGAGCTGTGCGGATGGGTGGCCGACAATCTCGGGGCGGAGACGCCGCTGCATTTCTCGCGGTTTTATCCTCGCTTCAAGATGACGCATCTGCCGCCGACGCCGATCGAGACCCTGTTGCGCGCGCGGGAACATGCTGTCAGACGCGGGCTCAAGCATGTGTACGTGGGCAACGCGGAGGTCAAGGACGGCGAGGACACGGCCTGCGCAGGTTGCGGCGCCACGCTGATAAGGCGCAGAAGGTATGTCATAGTGGAGAATCGGCTGGCGGTTGACGGGACGTGTCCGGAGTGCGGCCGAAAGGCGCGCGGGGTGTGGTCATGAACCAGGGCGTGTCGGTGGTCTGCGCGCGCCGCGTTTTTTTGCGGATGCTGGCGCTGGCGGCCTCGGGTCTGCCGACAGGCTGCGCGGTGTGGCGGACGCGGGCAGCGCTGGTGCTGGACGACCGTGATGTCGGCAGAATGGCGCGGTGGGCTGGCTGAAGCGGAATCGGGCGGAGGGAGGCCGTAATGAAGGGTCGGGTGATTTTTTCTTTGGCCTGCTTTGTTTTATTAGGGGCAGGCTGTTCAAACGGCAAGAGCGGTGTCGAGGAGGTGGATATGGCCAAGAAGGTAATGGTCTCGCCCTTGGCGGGGCAGTGGTTTCAGGACAGCGAGAGAGCGCTGCGCGACGAGATCGCGGAGCGCTGCAAGGGCATCACGGTCGTGCGTAAAAAGAATGTCTGCGCCGCGGTAGTGCCGCATGCGGGCTACCGTTATTCGGGAAGCGTCGCGGCAGGGGTGTATCTGCGCATAGCGCCGAAAGATTTCCGCCGGATCATTGTGATGGGGCCGAGTCATTATGTGGGCATGCGCAACAAGATCAGCGTGCCGGACGCCACGCATTATGCCACGCCGCTGGGCGAGCTTGCGGCTGACACGGATTTCATTAGACGTCTGCGCGCTCTGCCGTTCGTGACGCACCGGCCCGACGCGCATATACGGGAGCACAGCGACCAGATCCAGCTGCCGCTGATACAAGCCTGTCTTGCCACCAACATCCCGGCGGTGTGCATGGTCTGCGGACAGTTTGACGCGGTGTCTCTGGTTGAGGCGGCAGGCGGTCTGCGGGGGCTGATGGATGAGGGCACCCTGTTTGTGGCCAGTTCCGACTTCACGCATTACGGGGCCAATTACGGATACGTGCCTTTCAAGGATCAGGTTTTCGAAAAGCTGGAAACTCTGGACATGGGCATCTTCGATCTGTTCGCGCGCAAGGATCTGGCC
>JAQWAM010000360.1 GCA_028707675.1 Kiritimatiellia bacterium
CAGCACCTTTTTGCGCGCCGTCAGAACTGCGCTCTTGCCGGAACGATTACGGAGGCGCTTAACCTCGGACTGTTTCGCGCGTTTGACCGCACTTTTGATATTCGCCATTGAAAGTTGCTCCTTAATCCCAACCCCTAAGGGGCTAAAAATGTGCGCAATAATACCGTATCTGGCATGGACAGGTCAACAAGTAAGCTTAAAATCAACTCGCCAGCGCGTCTTCGATGGCTTTCACCAGCGCGTCGCCCTTTTGCAGGCCGACGGTCTGGCTGACGGACTCTCCGTCCTTGAAGATGAAGATGGCCGGTATGCTGCGCACGCCGTATTTGATCGCCAGGTCTTTTGCGTCGTCCACGTTGACTTTGGCGACCTTGGCCTTGCCTTCGACGGCAGGCGCGACCTGCTGCTCAAGGATGGGCGTCTGCATTTTGCACGGGCCGCACCATGGCGCCCAAAAATCGACCAGTGTCACACCCTTGGCGATTTCGGTCTCGAAAGTCTCGCTGGTGAGTTCTAAAACGCTTCCGGCCATTGCCGTTCCCCTTTCTTTTTGTTTTCAGTTAAAAACCAAACTTCCATCAGCCAAAGACCGTGACTCAGGTATCGCTGCCGGAAGCCGGCCTTTTATTTAGCGTCCTTAGCCGGGCTGTTGCTTGCGGCCTCCGGCTGGAAGACGATCTTCTTGATTTTGATGCGTCTGATTCCCGCGGGCACCGGCCATTCCACCACATCACCTTCAGCATAACCTAGAATCGCTGTGCCGATCGGGGCCAGCACGGAAATAGCGCCGGTATCGACATTAGCGTATTTGGGCAGCACCAGTTTGTAACTCATCTCCTTGCCGCTGTCGATGTCTTCAAGCACGACTTTGGAGTTCATGGTCACCACATCGTGCGGCACCTTGTCTGAAGAAACGGTGCGAGCTTTTTGCAGTTCCTGCGCGAGCGCGTCAAGATCCGTCCGCCCGCCAGTCCTATCGGCTGTTGCGATCAGATCCACAAGCTGTGTGCGGTCATCTTCGGTTATGACTATTTTTCTGGATTTCATAAACGCGCGTCCTTAAAAAACTTTCTTGGAGCCGAACCCGCCAAGTCCCAAGGGAAATGATTGAGGCACACTGAACCGGATGTCCTGAACCTTGAACCATCAACCATTCTCACGCATAAACCAAAAGCCTTACAATTTATGCGTTAACAGCCATAATTTAACCGCATTACCCTTTGCGCGTCAAGAGCATATTAACGCGCCCCCGCGGAGGCGCGTTAATGGCCGAGATTTGACGGCACAATCGGGCAGGGGAAATTACTGCAGGTATTTGAATTGCAGTTTAGATGTGGTGTCGTCCGTTTGTTCGATGGACTCGGTTTCAACGCGGCGGATTACTTTGCCGGCCCCGTCCATTTCAACGCTCACACTTTTTTTCTTGGCCGCCGTGTTGCATCCGGCGCAGGCCGTGAGGATCAGTGCTGTCATGATCAAACGCGTCATCTTTTCGCTCCTTGTTTGTTTTTCTGTTTATTGCAGGAGGGGTTGATGCATGTCTTCCCCGAGAAAGCTTTTTTCATGCGAAATGTCGAAAGTCTCGTCTACACTCGCCAACAGCGTTCCTGCCACACCATCCGAGAACCGGCGGATCATGCGCACCTGTATGTCGGCTAGCGGCGAGAGCAACTGTTGTTCGCTGTTCACCCGGACATTATAATGCGTGACGGTTTTAAGGCCTTCCTTTGTCCACCGCACCTCGGTGTGCGAAACGGTCACCGTATAATATTTAGTCGGCGCTTCCGCGCGCTCTACAGCGTACGGCAGGCGGGCCAGTTGCCGGGCGACCTCCGCGCTGTTTGGGGATTCTGATGCCGTGCCGTCACAGCTCGCCACGGCCTTTTCGCAGACATCCTCCAAATTCCAAGCCTCGCGTTTTTCACCGGCGTCGCGCCGGGCGTCGTTGATCACGGTTATGATGTAGCGGTAAATCCAGTCCTGCTGCTGTTCCATAATTCCGCGCGTCCCGTTCATAAACTGTGAGTTGCTCACGTCCACAAAGATTTCCCGGTCTTCACGGATGCGGCGGGGCGATCGCGCGGTCTGATAGGCCAGCGCTTCCCTGCGCAAAATCTGCCAGTTGAAGCCGTGCCACAGCAGCGGGTGCCACCAAGTGAAGATGTTGGAGGGCGCGTAGTAGAAGAATTTAAGCTGCTGCTCGGACTCTGTCTGGACGGTGGCGTCGGGAACCTGCCCTGACGGGTTGCGGGTATAATATGCGTGAATGTTTTGTTTTCCTTGAATGCGCGAATAACATCCGCACAGGACGGACAAGCTTACGACAACGGCCAAACCTTTTCCAATGTCCATTAAACAACTCCAATCTTGCCGAAACTCTCGTTTAATGCTTTGTGTCTGTGACAGAAAAGCAACAAACATATCAAATGCGCTTAATAAGAAAAACGAAGCAAGATAATATCAAAAAATCAACTGATGGCAATGGCGCAGCAATTCAAAGCAGAAATTTTATTAATCTGCTGGCGAAGCTGAATCGCGCGCATAAGTCAACGGCAGTTGACAAAACGGCACAGCTTAAACTATAGTTAAAGAAACAAGGATGCGTTGGGAAGCGCATCGTAATAATAATCAAATCCACAGACAACAGGTAATCGCTGATGAACGACATCATTGTTTCGCGGAGAACTTTTTTGGCCGGCGCGGGGGCTTTGGCGGCGGCGCCTTCTGTAACACTTGGACAGGCACAGAGGATTTTCAAGGTGGCCCTGGTCGGCTGCGGCGGGCGCGGCTCTGGTGCTGTGCGGGACATCATAGGCGCGGCGAAGCGCCTCGGGCACAAGGTGGTTCTGGTGGGGGCTGCGGATTATTTCAGGGAGAAGGCGCTCAACGTCTGCAAGAGCCACGGCTGCGATGAGAAGTTCGCCTTTGGCGGCGCGGACGGTTACAAGAAGATCATGGAAGGCGATGCCGAGATCGTGCTGCTGGCGGCGCCGCCGATTTTCCGCCCGCGCCACGCCGAGGCGTGCGTCAAAGCCGGCAAGCACATTTTCGCGGAGAAGCCGATCGCCACTGATCCTGCCGGGTTGCGGCATTTCCTGAAAACGGCCGAGGCCGCCAAATCCGCCAATCTATCGATTCTGGCCGGCACC
>JAQWAM010000361.1 GCA_028707675.1 Kiritimatiellia bacterium
CTTTCCCGCCGCCCATCACTGTCTTGTGGCGTTCGCGCGCCTCGCGCAAAAGCGCTTCAGTCGCAGCCCAGTCGATGCATTCATCGGTCACCGAACAGCCGGGACGCAGATCCTTAGGATCTTTAGCCATCGGCTGCGTGCCCCACTCCAGATGGCTTTCCAGCATGAATCCGCGTATGGAGCGGTTGCCCGCCTCTATCTGGGAAAGGATGTCGCGCATGACATCCCCCTGCCGTTCCGGTTTTTTGTTTGAGTTGCCATGACTGCAGTCCACAATAATATTCACAGGCAAGCCGGCCGCCGCCAGTGCCCGCTCACAGACCGCGATGCTTGAGGCATCGTAATTCGGGCGCCTGCCGCCGCGCAGCACGATATGCGGATAGCCGTTGCCGGTAGTGCTGAAAATCGCGGGCAAGCCGTCTTCAGTAACACCTAAGAAATGATGCGGCCCCATGGCCGCGCGCATGCCGTTTATGGCTGCATCGAAGGAACCGTCCGTGGCGTTCTTGAAGCCGACCGGAGTGGATATGCCGCTGGCGATCTCGCGGTGCGTCTGCGCCTCCGCAGTGCGCGCGCCGATCACCGACCACGAGATCAGATCGCCGATGTATTGCGGCATCAGTGTGTCCAGCACCTCTGTGGCCGCCGGCAGCCCCATCTCGGCCACACGCACCAGAAAGTGCCGCGCCATGCGGATACCCTCCTCGATATGAAAGGTGTCGTTCATGAAAGGATCGTTGATCAGCCCCTTCCACCCCAAAACCGAGCGCGGCTTCTCGAAGTAAACGCGCATGACCACACAGATGGAGTCTTGCAGTTCTTCTCCCAGCCGCTTCAGCCGCCTGGCGTACTCCTCGGCCGCGTCCAGATTGTGTATGGAGCACGGCCCGACTATCGCCAGCAGGCGACGGTCGTCACGGTCCAGTATGCGCTCGACCGTCTCGCGCCCTTTTATGACGGCGCTGAGGGTCGCCGATGTCTGCGGCACCGCGCGCTGCATTTCCCGCGGCGTTGCCAGCAGCGCGACTGACTTGATGTTGATGTTTTCCAAATGCGGGTAAGTCATGCCGTTAAATCCTGATTCTGTCATTCATGGTTCTAACTCTTTTTCCAAAACAGCCGCTCGCAAGGCGCCAGCCGTCTGGCGACGTCCAGCAGTTCCGCCACGGCGGCCGGGTCTTTGCGTCCGGGCGAAAGTTCGACTCCGCTACTGACATCCCAGGCGTCCGACCTTGAACGCAACGCGGCCTGCCCGAGATTCGCGGGAGCCAAACCGCCCGCCACGGCGAAAGGACGCGTCCCCGCCAATACGGCGGCACCCATCCAATCCCAGACCGAACCGTTGCCGCCCGGCAGCGTTCCTTTGCCGCATTCTACCAGAATGCCGGCTGCTTGTGGTATGCGCCCCGCCTCTTCGGCCAAATTTTTCCCAGCCGTCTTCAGGACTTTCACCACATGAAATCCCGCCCGCATAACCGCCTCAATCACGACCGGACTCTCTCTCCCGTGCATCTGCACCGTGTCCAAGTCCGCGCCGCGCGCCATCGCCACCATGTCTTCTGCCCGCATGTCCACAAAAACACCCACCCTGGCCACGCTCGCGGGCACCTGTCGGAAAATCTCCCGAGCTTGCGTCGGGCTGACATTGCGCGGACTTTTATCGTAAAACACGACACCGAGAGCACCGGCGCCGGCCTCGGCGCAATACCGGGCGGTTCCCGGATCCGTGATCCCGCAAATCTTCAGATTGTTCCGCGCTTCAAACATGTACCCCCCCCCCCACACACTCATACCTCTAAAGACATCCATCGACGCAACAGTCCCGCAGGGTCTGAAGCGCGCACAAGCGTTTCTCCGACCAAAAACCGTCTGATACCCGCCGCCAGCGCAAGGCTGACATCCGCGTCCGAGCTGATGCCGCTTAAAGCCACCACCGGCACGCCCGGAGGCAAAAGCCCGGCCATCCTTTCAGTGTGGCGCGCGTCTGTCTTGAAATCGGCGAGATTGCGGTTGTTGACGCCGACCAGGCGCGCTCCGATGCGGTTGGCTCGCTCGGCGTCCTGAGCATCATACACCTCGGTCAAAACATCCAGTCCCAACCCCAGCGCCAGCCTGTGCAATGCTTCGAGCGATTCGTCATCCAAAGCGCGCACTATCAGCAATATCGCGTCCGCACCCATGGCGCAGCTCTCGTAAACCTGATACGCCGAGATTATGAAATCCTTGCGCAAGACCGGCAGGCCGGTCGCTTCGCGCGCAAGCTTGAGGTCTTCGGCAGACCCTTTGAAAAAAGCGGCGTCGGTCAATACCGACAGCGCGGCTGCGCCGCCGCAGGCATAAGCCCGCGCCGTCGCGGCGGCGTCAAGGCCGAGTCTGATGTCACCCCGCGAAGGCGAGGCGCGCTTGAGTTCCGCTATCACGCGCACACCAGGCGCTTCAAGCGCGACGGCGAAGCCGCGCGGGCTGTCACGGCGCGCGGCGGCAAGCTGTTCGATCTCGGCTTGAGAAACCCGCGTTTGCGCGGCGGAAATTTCCGCGCGCTTCGCGGCCAGAATGTTATCGAGAATTGACATGGTTTTAAGCCAGGATTAATACTGTAAATCCTACTGTTTCGAAAACGCGATCAGCCTTTCCAGCTTGTCCAGCGCCGCGCCGGAATCTATGGACTTTGCGGCAGCTTCTATTCCCTCGGCCAAATCATTGACCCGGTTGGCCGCCAGCAGCGAAGCCGCCGCGTTGATCAGGACTATGTCACGTTTCGGGCCGCGCTGCTTGCCTTCAAGAATGGCTTTGGTGATCGCCGCGTTTTCCGTCGGCCCGCCGCCGGCCAGATCTTCGACCGAGCACATCTCGTCAAAATAATTCAGCGGGTCGATGTCGTACGTCTTGATGATGCCGTCCTTGAGTTCCGTGCAGCGCGTCGCAGTCGTCAGGGTTATCTCGTCCATGCCGTCATGACCGTGCACTACCAGCACGCGCCGCGAGCCGAGTTTCTTAAGCGCCTGCGCGAAAGCCTCTGTCAGCTCCGGGGCGAACACGCCGATTAGCTGGCAGGGGGCGCCGGCCGGATTGGTCAGAGGCCCCAGCAGGTTGAACAGTGTCCGCACCCCCAACTGCTTGCGCACAGGCCCGGCAAAGCGCATG
>JAQWAM010000362.1 GCA_028707675.1 Kiritimatiellia bacterium
TGAAAGACACCGCGCGCGTGCTGGGGCGGACCTTTGACGGCATCCTGTACCGCGGGTTCGCGCAGCAGACCGTCGAGACGCTGGCGCGGTATGCGGGGGTGCCGGTCTGGAACGGGCTCACGGACATTTTCCACCCCACGCAGATTCTGGCCGATCTGATGACCATCCGGGAGAACTTCGGACGCCTTCAAGGCCTTAAGCTGGCATACGTGGGCGACGGTCGCAACAATGTCGCCAACTCGCTGATGATCGGCTGCGCGAAGGCGGGCTTGGACTATGTGAACTGCACACCGCCGGAGCTGGCTCCTGACGCGGGGCTGGTGGCCGAGGCCCGGGAGATCGCGCGCCGACGCGGCGCCGCGGTCAGCGTAGTTCACGATCCCGCGGCCGGCGTGGCCGGCGCCAACGTTATCTACACCGACGTGTGGGTCTCGATGGGCGAGGAGGCGCAGAAAGAGACCCGGCTTAAGCTTTTGCGGCCCTACCAGGTCAACATGGACCTGCTGCGGGCCACCGGCAACGGGCAGGGCGGGCTGATTTTCCTGCACTGCCTGCCGGCTTTCCATGACCGCGAGACGGCGGTTTCGGCCGAGTGCGGGGCGATGGAGGTCACGGACGAGGTTTTCGAGTCGCCGTTCTCCAAAGTTTTCGACGAGGCCGAGAACCGCATGCACACCATCAAGGCCTTGTATGTGTCGGCCATGGCGGATCTGTCCGCGCTGTGAGAGTGTGCGGAAGCCGTCACAGCCCGCTGAAAAAGGAGGAGCTATGACTGAGCAGATCTTCGATATACCGTGGGACCGGTTTCAGGCTTTGACGCCCGTCGACAAGGCGCCATACCTGATGCAGGAGAACGGGGCTCCTTACCACACGCTTTTCGCGCAGCAGTTCGGCGCGGAGACGCTGGACGCTCTGGCCCGGCTGGCCAACAAGATCAGGGCGATCGCCAAGACCCGGGCGGGCACGGAGTTTCTCAAGACGCAGGTGTCGCACAAGCGCGCCATGCTCTACTTCTCGCAGCCCAGCTCGCGCACCTTCCTCTCGTTCATGTCGGCCTGTCAGATTCTGGGGGTGCAGACCGGCGAGGTGCGCGACACCGCGATCTCCTCTGAGTTCAAAGGCGAGTCGCGCGAGGACTCGGTGCGCACGTTCAGCTCCTACTTCGACCTTATCGTCATGCGCACGCCGGAGAAGGGGTTGGCCGAGCACATGGCCTGGGTGTTGTCCAACTCCGAACGCTCCATACCGATCATCAACGCCGGCTCGGGTCAGGACCAGCATCCCACCCAGGCGCTGCTGGACGTCTACACCCTGCTGCGCAGTTTCGAGCGCGGCGGAGGCTTGCGCGACAAGACCGTGGTCTTCTGCGGCGACCTGCTGCGGGGGCGCACGGTGCGGTCGCTGTCATATCTGCTGACAAACTATCCCAATATCCGCCAGATATTCGTGGCTCCGCCGCAACTGCAGGTGGGCGAGGACGTCGTCGCGGCGCTCAAGCAGAAGAACACCGCCTTCGAGATCACAAGCGATTTCCATGCGGTCCTGCCGGAGGCCGACGCCGTTTACATGACGCGCATCCAGGACGAGTGGGACAAGGACAAGGGCGACAGCGACAGGATTGACACCCAACCCTTCAAGTTCGGCTTGCGGGAGCTGGGGCTGCTGCCTTCGCGCGGCATCATCATGCATCCCCTGCCGCGTCGCGACGAGATTTCGACGGAAGTCGACAGCGACCCGCGCGCCATGTATTGGCGGCAGATGCGCAACGGCATGTGGATACGGGCCGCGCTGATAGCGGTTACGTTCGGCTGCGAGAAACGGATTCACGAATACTTCCGCCGCAATTACTGAGACGGGGCGCCCCCCGCGGCTCGTGAGGACACTCGCCCCCCGCGGCTCGTGAGGACACTCGCCCCCCAATAGCGGACCGGGGCGCGAGCGTCCCCGCGGGCCGTATCCCGCGACAGGCGACTTGCGACCGGCGTCCCGCGTTTTGGGCGGTCGGGCGCCGCGACTTCGTCCGCCCAAGCCTATGCCCGCTTTCGTTTACAAGCCATTCGATTGGCGATATTCAGGAATCTGAAAATTGATCGTGTCGTCGAGCAGTTTGATTTTTTCGCGGATAGAGGCAGGCGTGTAAACGTAATCCTGCTCCCATTCGTAACCGAGGCGAGAATCACGGCGCGCGGCTTCGTAGGAAGACACCGTGCGCCGCCGCTCCGCTTTCAGCAAGTCGTTCATTTTGTCCAAAAGAGTTGTTTTTACGCTTTTATCCTGTGTTTTCGCCAGCTCTAGCCGCATTTGCTCGAACTCTATTATCGCGTGTTCGCTGCGCATCATCCGCTGCAACTGCTCGGCCAGCAAGACTTCAAAGAAAGCCCGGTGACGTTTCGGCTCCGGGGCGGCCAGCGCGGCCCGCCTGTAAAGTTTGAGGCCTTCCTCCATTTTATCCGCTGAAAGCATCAAATATTTTTGGAAAACCGGCACAGTAAAAAAGCGTATGTATTTTTTAGCCGCGTCCTCTGCATTGGTAAAGTCCGGCCAGAAAACCATGCGGCTGATGGCGAAAGGCCAAGGTTTAGGTTTTGCGGAACGATCAATGCCGTTTGAATGTTTTTTAGTCAAAAAAGGAATTTCGGGTTCCTGAAAAAACAGCGGGGCGGCCACGGCATTGTTGCTGCCCCAGTTCGGGCCAGTGTCTGGATAGAGCCGGATCGCTTCGCTGAACAGTCGCCACGCCTCCAGCACATCCGCTTCGGCGCCGGCGCCGAACTCGCGGCGGGCGATCTGCCGCAGGAGGTCATCCAGCGGCGGCGCGCCGCTCCACGAGCGCCAGGCCCTGATCTCGGCGACCCAATTGGGCTTGAACCCGTATGTCCAGCTCTCTAGGGCGCCTTGTATACCCCATTCCTCCATCGCCTGATAGCGCGCGTGCCACTGGTAGGGGAAAGGCAGATAGGGGAATGTGCCGAACTGCCAGCTTGCGAAAGTGTCGGCGCGTGAATAGATGGCGCGGAAATTCCGTTCCCTGGCCGCCAGCAGCTGAGCTTGCGTGACCTCGGCCGGCCCGGTCTGGTTAATCGCGTAATCAAGCAGATGCCCCTCTTGGCCGTCCAGCTTATAGGTCTTGCC
>JAQWAM010000363.1 GCA_028707675.1 Kiritimatiellia bacterium
TGCGCGCGATGTGTTCGCCGGCGCGCTCTTCGTTGCCCTGTCGGTATGAGATCATCTCCGGCCGCGTAACCTGGAAGGCGCTCAAAAGCGCCCAAGTGCGTCGCGTGTCTTCACATGCGATCAGGTCGGCGTTCTTAAGCGTTTCGAGCGCGCGCGGGCTCAGATCCGAGAGATTGCCGACGGGAGTCGCCACAATGTGCAACATTTCTGAAGCTCCTCTATGATGGCCTGTTTCAGCAGCGGCATGCCGTAACCGGTGCGGGCCGACACCGGTATGGCCTGCGGGTATTTTTCGGTGATGTGCGTGACCGCGTTGCCGGCCGTGCCGCAGTCGCATTTGTTGAGGATCAGCAGCGAAGGCACATTCCGGGCGCCGATCTCCGCGAGGGTGGCGGTGCAGATCGCGATGTGGTCTTCCATGCGCGGGTAGGCGGCATCCACCACGATCATCAGCAGGTCGGCCTGCGCCGCCACATTGAGCGTGGAGCGGAAAGAGGCGACCAGTCCGTGAGGCAGGTGGCGGATGAAGCCGACGGTGTCGGTCAGCAAGATCTGGCGCGTGGGGTTGAGCCATGCCATGCGCGTCTTGGTGTCGAGGGTGGCGAAGAGGCGGTCGTCGATATAGGCGTCCGCGCCGGACAAGGCGTTCAGCAGGGTTGATTTGCCGGCGTTTGTGTAGCCGACCAGCGAGACGACCGGCCACTTGCGTTTGACGCTGTCGCGCGCGGTTTGGCGCTTGCGGATATCCTCCAGCCTTTTTTTCAGCTCCGCGACGCGGCGGCGCAGGGGCGCGTTGCGGAGCTGCAGGTGGCTTTCGCCGGGGCCTTTCATGCCGATGCCGCCTTTGAAGCGCTGCTGAGCCTCGGTGACCATGATGCGCGAAAGCCGGAACTGTAATCGCGCCAGTTCCACCTGAACCTGGGCTTCGGCGGAACGCGCCCGTCGGGCGAAGATTTCCAAAATGATTTCGGTGCGGTCCATAACCCGGGTGTTCAGTGCCTTGGTGAGGTTGTAAGATTGGATCGCGTTAAGCTCGTTATCGAAGATAACGGTGTCCGCTGCTTTGGCCTCCACCAGCGACTTGAGATCCGCGACCTTGCCGGAGCCGAACATGGTGCCGCCGTCTGGTTTCAGGCGGTTCTGCGTGAGTTGTCCCACTATTTCCAGTCCGGCCGTGTCGGTCAGGCGCTGCAGTTCAAGCAGCGAGTCGGCGGCTTCTGCCACGTCCGATTTTGCTTGGACGACTTGGGCTAATACGGCGCGTTCGACACTGTGTGTGTCGTGCAGTTTCATTTTGATTCCGGCCAATATGCCAGAACCGCGTCTGTGATCGCGCGCGCCAAGTCGCGCGCGATGCGCGGCTGTGCGTCCTGCAATCCGGTGAGCATGTCGCCGCGCGCAAGGAAGGTGGTGTTGGCCTTGACCGGCAGGTCGTCTATCAGCAGTTTGCCGGAGCCGCGTTCCACGAGGGTTATCCGGGCGGTCAGCGTGTGGCGGTACTCCGAGGCCCGGGAGCTGAAATTGCGGTCGAAGTTGATCGGTTCGTTGTCGCTGCTTTCCAATTTGCCCAAGAGTTTTAGCGAGGCGGCGTCAAGGCGCGCCAGTTTGAAAGTTCCTTCCCGCTGGAACTCGCGCAGCACCTCCTGGGTGACGAGCGCGTCGATCTCCGGGAATCCGGAGGCATTTTCGAAGACCGGGACGGCGATGGTGCGCAGTTCTTCGGGAACAGGTGAGCGCATGCGGTAACTTGAGCATCCCGCGCCGGACAGCAGGGAGAGCGCCATGATAATGGGCATACTTGATCCACGTTTTGTTTTCATCTCGACTGCTCCTTATTTTGCGGGCGGGGCGCCGGCTTCGAGTTCCGAGAGCCGCGCGCGCACCTGCCGGGCGTATTTTGAATCGGAAAATTCAGAGAGGAAACGGCGGTAGGCCGCTATGGCCGCGTCGCGGTTACGGGTGCGGCTGTCGTAAAAGAACGCCTGCTGGTAGTTCTGCTCGACAAGCAGGTTCACCAGCTCTGTTTGCCACGCCTTCAACTGGTCTTTCTGCGGGTGGTTGGGGATACGGCTGAGGATCGCCTTTAGGAAGGCGACGGCCTCGCGGCAGCGTGTCTCGTTGTAGTTGAACCGGACGGCCAACTCGTGGCGGCACTGCGCCGCCAGATACGCAGCGGTCATGGCCTGTTCCGAATTAGGGAAGCGGTTCAGCAGGCTGTCGTAAACCGCGATGGCCTCGCGGCGTTCTTTCGCTGATACGCGGATGCTGCCGATGATCAGCATGACCTCCGGGGCGATGGCGGAGCGCGGGGCGTTGCGGACGATCTGCTCGAAACGCTCGCGTATGGATTCGGTGCCGCTGAGCGCCCATCCGAACATGCTGCGGTTATTGTGCAGCAGGTGGTTGGCGATGCGGAACTGCCGGTCCAGAATTTCGTCGTAAGGGCAGTGCCCCGCATAGTGGGTCAGCAGGTATTGGTACTCGTCGAAAGCCCGCTCGAACTTTTTGGTTTTCTCCCGCAACTGCGCGATGGCGAGTTGGGACTGGGCGGCCTGAGGAGTGGTCGGCCACTCGCGCACCAATGCCTCGTAGGCTTTACGGGCGGCGCGGAAACGCCCGCAAGCCTCCATTTGGGCGGCGTGATCCAATTGCTGCTGGGGGTCATCGTGCTTGACCGAATACCAGAAAGATTTCTCTTTTTGCGGGATGCGCGTGTCCTGCTCCAGAGCTTCAAAACCCTCGAAGGAGTCGGTAGCGTAACCGCGGTATCCGCCGGGCCGCCCCGATTGGGCCGGCGCGGTCAAGGTCAAAGCGCCTAAAACCAAGGCGGGGGCCCAAAAATTTCTGATTCGTGTCATCTGTTCCGTTTCCGATCTGCGCTGTCCAAGGTGTGCGTACTCTTGTTCCCGGGCAAATATCAGGCGACAGTACTTGATTCGCGCGGCCAACAGGATTAAAGTATTGGCCAAACCAAACGCGCGGCAGGGGCGTACCGATGCCTGTCTGTCCGTAGTGAGCTTTAAGAATACCAAACCCCGTTGAACTGGAGAAGCATGAAAAAAGTTTTGATACCGACCAAGCGGGACACCGTTGCGGCCGAGACGCTGAAGGCTCACGGCGGGTATGAGGTC
>JAQWAM010000364.1 GCA_028707675.1 Kiritimatiellia bacterium
AATGTCGTGAAGGACGGCGTCTGGATGTTCGAAGCCGCGCTTCCGTGGCGTAATTTCGACATCGATGTGAAAGAAGGCAATACGTTTTTCGTCAACGTCTGCCGCACTTACGTCGGCGGCGGCGTGCCTACGGGCGGAGAGTTGAAATGGATAGACGACACGTGCCGGACGTACAGCTCTTCGATGGCGCACCGCAATTACGGCGTGCGCGACAGCTTTGCGGCGTTCACGTTCAGGAGGGAAGGCGCACGTTTCTCGATTGGCGAAACCGGCCCGCTCACGGACGGTTCGATCGACATGAACGTGGAGGTGACGGCGGCGGAGGACGGGACGTTCAAGACCGATTTTTGGGCGCAAGGCCCGGTGCCGCCGTCGTTTTCCCAGTATGACCGAAAGCCGGCCCGTGCGGGCGAAAATTTGACGTTCCGGGCTAAGGGGACCTTCCCGCAGGCCGGCGAATTCATTCTGAAACTCACCGACGGCGCCGGCACTCTGGTGTTCAAGGGCACGGCTCCTTTCAAAAAGCCGATCCCCGTCGCCTACCGGTGGCTGAAGGCGGACCCGAAGAAAATGGAGCTGGTGCTGACGACCGAAAACGCATTGGGGAAAAACAAGTCCGCCGAGATCGAATTTTGCGCCCTTGACAGCGCGGACGAGTCGAAGACGGTGTGGCGGGCAAAGGTTCCGGCGGCGCGGGTGCACGGCGTCGCCGAGCAACGCGTCTCCATCGCGGATTTGCCGCCGGGCGAATATAAGATGAGGTACCGGTTCATCGACGGCTCTGGCAAGGTGTTCACAGACGATTACGCGTGGTTTTGGAAGCCGGGCGGCGAGGTGCCGTGGGCCGGATGCATGGCCGGTTCGGAAGACGAAGTGCCGGTTCCTTGGACTGACCCCGTTTTCCGGGAAGACGGATTCGCGTGCTGGGGACGCGCTGTCGGACTCGGCCCGGGCGGTTTGATCACGTCGGTCGTTTCCCAAGGGCGCGAACTGCTTGCCGCGCCGGTGCGGCTGCTGGTGGACGGGAAGCCGGTGTCGTTCAGCGTGAAAAGCGTCGACAAGCGCGTTTCCTACGCCGATTACGTGTTGGCCGCGGATGACGGCGCCGTGCCGATTCGGGTCAAGATGCGCGCGGAGTTCGACGGATTCATCTGGTTCGATGTGGAAAGAGGCGTCGGCGCGGTGCAGTCTCTCGCTGTCGAGCTGCCGATGAAGCGCGATTTCGTCACCGGTTTCGATGACGGACATTCTGTGATCGAAAAGCTCCCGCTCGGTAAAGGTGTGCGCGGGACATGGAAGGTCGATCCGCGCGAGTACCCGTTTTTCTGGATCGGCGACGGCGCCACCGGAATTATGGGCGGCACCGAAGATCAGCACGGGTGGAAGCTGAAAGACAAAAAATCGGGATACCGGGTCGATGTCGATGACGAGACGGCGAAAGTTACGATCCGTTTCGTTGATACGCCCGATATTTCGGACCGGCCCAGAGTCACCGGGTTTTACCTCAATCCCACGCCCGTGCGGCCCAAGAATGTAGCTCTCGAGCAGTTCGACGCGTCGAAAATGTGCCGATGGACCGGCAACGTAGCGGACTTTTGCGACATGAAGCGGCCGGGGCATATGCTTGAGGACAGAATCAAGCGTTATCAGAAGCGCCAGAGCAACGGAGAACGGGTTTTCTGGTACGGAGGGAGCGCGTTGGCGGGCGCGTACTCGCCTATTTGGGCGTGGTACTGCGACGAATGGAACTTTACCGGCGATCCGTCCACGGTTTATCTAGAGATCAGCCCCCGCGAACGGGCCAAACGCGATCAGAGCGGGTGGATTTGGGGATGCCTGCGGAACAAAGACTTTTTCGAGTTTAAGCTGTGGTCGGCGAGCTGGTTCCTGAACGCGCCCGAATACGGCGTGCGGGATCTCTACTTCGATATTTCCTTCCCGAAGGCATGCAGGAACGCCGGGCATGGCTGCAAGTGGACGGATGAATTCGGCGTGGAGAACAACGATTTCTTCTTCCGCGGCATGCGAGAGTTCCACAAACGCGTCTACCGCCAGCTTAAACGCAAGAATCCCGATGGCGCCATGATCGGTCATGTGCGGTTCGTCCGAACGCCGTCGGACAACTTCTTCGACGAATCGTGGTGCGGAGAAGCATACGAACGCAATGTGGCGTTGCAGCACAATTATTACGATCTGCTGCGACCCGAGGCGATGCAGATCCACTACGCCTCGCGCGCGAACGACATGGTGATGGGCATAAGCTGCCAGATATACCGCACGTATCAGGTGTATCACCCGCACCTGCTCGAGTCATACGATCCGTACGAGCCGGCTTCGGATCGCGCGATCCGGCACGCCGCGGCCTATTTCAAAATACACAATCTGCTGATCACGGTGAGACCCGACGAGCCGATCATCGGCACGCAGTGGTGGAAGGCCGAATCCTGCGCCCGCCCGTGCGGGGAAACCCGCCGGTTCTCCGCCTACTATCTGACGGATTGTCCGGTGAGCGTAGATCGTCCCGACCGGCTCTTCCTGTATGCGGTCTACACCGGCAACGGGCGCGCGATGCTCATCTTGCTCAACGACACGGATGCGACAGTCACGAAGACGGTCTCCGCCGATCCGAAGGCGCTTGGTCTCGCCTCCGCCAAGGGCTCGGACATTTTCGGGAATGGCGGGTATTCACTCGAAACCGGATCGTTTACGGTTAAGCTCCCGCCGCGCGAGTCTCGGTTCATCTTGTTCGGAGGATGTGCGGAATGATGACGACGCATCGAGAGTTCAGCGGAGGCGGTTATTTTTAGAATCAATAGACGAGAAAAATCTGTATGCAAGCGCGAGTTATAACAGGCCTGGCGATCACTTCCGCGTTTTTTGCCGTTTCAGCCGCGGGCTGGGAAGTGCAAGGGCCCGAGGTTCCGAAACCGCATGAAAAGACGGCGGCGGATGATGTCCGCGCGTATCTCTCCAAACGCGTCGGGGATTGCGCGGTGACCGTTGACGGCGCGGCGGATATCGTCATTCACGTCGGTGACACGGATTTCGCCAAAGCCAAGGGCTTCACATCCGACAAGATCGAGCAAGAACGGTGGTTAATCAAGTCCTACGGGCGGGATGTCGTCATCAAC
>JAQWAM010000365.1 GCA_028707675.1 Kiritimatiellia bacterium
TGAAGACCGGATGTCTGATCATCGGCGGTGGCCCGGCCGGGCTCACCGCCGCTTGTTTTTATGCGTCCGGCGCTTGCGGGTTTCCCTCCTTCGGCTGTCCGCGCTTTTTTTCATAGTCCGGGAGTGCCGACGTTGTTCGAGGCCGACAACTGCGTCTTTCCGGTGAATGGCGGGCTTTCGCTCGGGAAGTGGAAGCGGTCAATCTTCCGCCTCTTCCTGACGGTTCTTGGCGGCTTCGGCGATGATCTTCTGAGCCACGTTCGACGGCACTATGTCATAGCGGTTGAACTCCATGGTGAAGGAGCCCTGACCGCCGGTGATCGAGCGCAGCTCCGCAGCATATTTGAACAGCTCAGCCAGCGGAGCCTCGGCCGCGATAATCTGTACGCCCTCTTCAGCCTCCATGCCCAGCACACGTCCGCGTTTGTGCGGCATGTCGCCGCTGATCGCGCCCATGAACACTTCCGGGATGGTGATCTTGAGACTCATGATCGGTTCCAGCAGCACCGGCTTGGCTTTGGCCATGCCTTCGCGCAAAGCGCGCGATCCTGCGATCTTGAACGCGATTTCAGACGAGTCCACGTCGTGGTACGAGCCGTCGTAGATGTGCACCTTGATGTTCTGAACCGGATAGCCGGCCACAGAACCGGCCTGCATGCCCTCGACCACGCCCTTGTGCACAGCCGGGATGAAGTTGCCGGGAATCGCGCCGCCGACAATCTCGTTCAGAAACCACTCATCCTCGCCATCGGCCAAGGGCTCGACGCGCAGGTAGACTTCGCCGAACTGCCCGCGCCCGCCCGACTGCTTCTTGTGGCGGTAATGGCCTTCACCCAGAGCGGTGACAGTCTCGCGGTAGGGAACCTTGGGGGTCGAGAGGTCGACGTTCACATTTGACTGCGAGCGCATCAGGCTGACCGCGACATCTATATGCACATCGCCGAGGCCCTTCAGGACTACCTGTTTCGTTTCGACCTGCTTCTCGTATTGCAGGGTGGGGTCTGAGTCGAGCAGGCGGTGGATGGCAGTGCTCAGTTTGTCCTCGTCGGCCTGGGTCTTGGCCGCGAGGGCCATGAACATAACCGGCGGCGGAAAGGCCATTTCCGGAAGCAGCACGCTGCTGCCGCTCGCGGCCAGCGTGTTCCCGGTCTTTGTGTTCTTCAGTTTGGGCAGGGCCACGATGTCGCCCGGGACCGCCTTTGCCACCGGCGTCTGCTTTTTGCCGATGACGTGCAGCATGGTGGAAACGGCCTCCTTGCTGTCGGTCGAATTGTTCTGCACGGTCATTCCGGGGGTCATGGTGCCGGAAATGACGCGGACGTAGCTTAGCTGGCCGATGAAAGTGTCGGTCATGGTGCGCCACACGCGGGCTACGAGCGGGCCGGTCTCGTCACAGGCGATCTTCTCTCCTTTCGCGTCCTTGTAAACACGGGTTCCGGGGCCCGGCAGCAAGCGGCAGAAACTGTCCAGCATCTCGCTGATCCCGACGCCCTTAAGCGGCATGGTGGAGTAGATGGGATGCACCGATCCGGCTGCGATGCCGGCGTTAAGGCCGCGGCGGATATCATCCGGGGAGAGGGAGCCGTCGGCAAAATATTTCTCCATCAGAGCTTCGTCGGTCTCGGCCGCGGCTTCTGCCAGACTGTTGCGCACATCCGCCAATTCTTCCGGCAAGGTTTCCGTGTCGAGGATGTTGGCGACGGTGTCACCGCCCAAAGGCACTGTAACCGGCACGCAGTTTACCCCGAAAGCATCGCGTATTGCGGCTATGGTCTTGTCGAAACTGGAGTTCTCTTTGTCAAGACCGGTGACGGCAAAGGCTACAATTGAAATCTCGGCTTCCTTGCACAAACTCCAAGCGCGGCGAGTGCCCACCTGCACTCCCGAGGAGGCGTCGACGGTGATCAGGGCGAAATCGGCGGCCTCGGCCGCGCCGAGCATCTGCCCGTAGAAATCCATAAAGCCCGGAGTGTCGGTGAACACCATCCTGTACTCATCGTCACCGAGCTTGTGGCTGGCGGTGAAGCTGCTGGCGAAAACGGTTATTTTGCGGTTCTTCTCTTCATCGGAGGTATCGGAAACGCTGGAGCCGTTTGCGACCAGCCCCATGCGGTCATTCAGCCCCAGCTTAAAGGCTACAGCATCGACAATGGTGGTCTTTCCGCTTCCGCTGTGTCCGAGAATCACGAAATTCCGGACTTTTGACGAGGATGTTAAACTCATAACAAAAATTTCCGTCCTTCTTTAGACTTTAAAGCCGTTTCCGGCCGACCGTTTCAAACGTTCCCGCCAGGCACCATTTCCATGGAGTTCCTGAACAAAGAATAAAATCCAATATCTCAAAAACTGTGTTATTGGGCAAGTGTTGTTTGTGAACGTCGGCGCTTCGGCATTTTCCCGGTTGGGGTATGGCGTTTTTCATGCTAGAATCGCGCGTAAAAAACATGATCACCGGCATCGATATTTTACGAAAACAAGGGTTCGGCCTCTTGCGTGGCAAGCGGGTGGGGCTGCTGAGCCACCAAGCCGCGCTGACCGCTGACGGTTCTACCTCCGCGCAGCTTTTGCGGCGCAGCCTGGGCCAACGCCTGGTCGCGCTGTATGGCCCGGAGCACGGCTTCTTCGGGCAGGTCGGCGCGGGTGGCCGTGTCACCACGCGCCGCCATCCCGACTGGCATATCCCTGTGCATTCGCTATACGGACGCGACCGCGCCCCGACACCGGACATGCTGAAGCATATTGACGTGATGGTTTGTGACCTGCAGGATCTCGGCGTGCGCTGCTACACCTATCTGGCCACCCTGCGCGGGACGCTGACAGCATGTGCCGCCAACAACGTTGAGGTGGTGGTCACCGACCGCCCCATCCCTTTGCCGCAGACAGTCGACGGACCGCTGACCGATCCGGCCCTCTCCTCCTTCGTGGCGCCCTGCGCGCTGCCGTTGGCTTACGGAATGACACCGGCCGAAAGCGCGCGCTGGCTGCGCGACACTCACGGGCTGAACCTGACGCTGACAACCGTTCCGATGGAGGGGTGGCACCGCGCCGACTCGGCATGGGACGGACGGCGCCCGGCTTTCATGCCGCCGTCGCCCGGCATCCGGACATGGGAAAGCGCCCTC
>JAQWAM010000366.1 GCA_028707675.1 Kiritimatiellia bacterium
TCTAATAAATGGCCCTCCTCAGCTTCCGTCTTTAGCTGATACAGAACCCCCTGCGGCAACGAGGGATAACGGGCGTCGTTCGCGCTTGCCAGCTCCCACTCTTGCAACGAGGCGCTATGCGCGATAAGGCTCAGGGTCAGCACGTGGCGCAGCACTAGGCGCTTTCTTACCACCGCCTCCAGCCGGGATCGGAGTTCGACAGGATGTAGATTGCACGCGTCTTCGACAAGTTGACCGATCATAAATTTCGAAAACCTTTTACAGGCGTTAGCCCTCGTTTCCAACAGGGCATCGAGAAAGCCCGCGTAGAAACGGAGGGTCACGGCGCGGTCAAGGCCGCAGCGGATCGCCAGGACGGGAATCGCGGCGGTTGCGACGGCACGGGAAAACGGATTAGCCCGTTTGTCCATGATCAGGTCGCGCAACGGAGCCAAATGCCCCCCAGAAACACCTGCGACCATGGCGGCTAAATCGAGCATCTGGCACTTCCCGGCGCCGAGAGCACTGCTGATGAAACAAGGGTTCGACAGCAGGCGCAGAGCGTAGGGGTAGGCGCGCTTGTCATGCCATTCGCAAAGCAAGAGCAAAGCTGCGCGACAACCGTGCGCCTTGTCGGCAGAGAACTGTCTCTTGTTTCTGCTCGTCTCACCAAGGTAGCGCAGTAAGCACGCCGCGCTCAGCGCGGGTTTTTTTAGTATAAAATCCAGATCGATATATTTGTTATGCGTGAAATTGTTGAGTGCGTAACGGATCTCCGCATAACAGGCGCGCATGTCTCTGTCGTTGCCGGGCACGTCGGCACCATACGGACAGGATGGCGCGGGATTTAGCGTCAAGTGATCGGGCAGCAAACGCTCCAGCCCGTTTTCCAGCGAGACCTCGGTATCGCTTGCCGGCAAACTCTGCGCGGTGTGCGCATCCTGCTCCGCCTGCTGGCTACCGGCGGTCTGTGGCACATCGGCATTGCATTCGGCAAGGGACTTCCGTTTTTCTAGCAAATAGGCTGCAAAATGGGCGAGACGCTTTTCGCCCTGCTCGTCCGCAAGCGCGCCGATGTTCAGGAGGTCAAGCACGTTAACCCAAGCGCCGTCCTGTTCGAAAGCCATGCAAGGGTTCGGGATATAGAACCCGCGGCTCATGCGCAGGAACAGGCAGCGGCTGCCGTGCGCCTGCCGGGAGATTTCGTGTCCGGCGAGCGCCGCCGTAATAGCCTGCCGCGAGCGGCGGCGGGAAGGAATGACAGCTTCGGGGAAGGCTTCAAGCTGGTGGATGAAATCGCCGGTCTCAAAGCCTGGCGTGTCCGTCTTGATTTTGGTGCGCAGTATCATCTCGAAGAGAGCGAGCATTGAGTGTAAAAGGAAGAATTCCATGCGGTGGCTGTCGATCTTGACCAGACGCGCGCCGATGCGCACCGTTAGCGCGGGCGGACAGATGTGCGGATAAATGGAGCCGAGGGTGTTTTTCGCGTATTGCGGATTCAGGAACGCGGCCCTCAGCGCCAGTTGCAACGGAATGCGGCCCCAGTTGTCAGTCGCAAACAAGCTGGCGCCGCGCTGCACGAGTTCGGCGGCGATGGGCTCTACCCCCAGTTGCGCGGCGAGCATCAGCGGCGTCTGGTTGATCGGGTTGCGGAAGTCCACACCATACATCTCCGTCTTGCGCAACAGGTCACGGAAGCCGCGCTGATGGTAATCCGCTCCATACCGCTGTCGGGCGTTGACGCGTGCGATCTCAGGCTGTGAGGCGGGCTTGAAACCGGCACGGACGAGCTCCTGCAGGAGTGGTATCACAGTGTAGGTCGCCGCATAATCGAGCAACAACCTTTGACTCTTCAAATTGCGCCGTGACGGTTCCAGTGCCTCACGCGTCAAATCGCCGACAGATGTCGGTGTGAGAACCCGCCAGGGCACGGCCTCCATCCGCAGAATGGTGCGGCGAATATTCTCGACTTGATCGGTCTTGCCCTGACGTTCGAGCCGCAACGCCTCTGCGCGCCACTCCGCGTCGCTAGATGTCTGCACAGCTAGACCGCCGGTGCCGGTGTCGACACGCAGATTAAGCAACCGCAGCAACGGGTGGTCAATCTCGTTCTCCAGCACGTAGACGTTGGCGATCGCCCGCGTGAGCGCCACATAAAATGCGTTAATGAAGAACTTGCATGCATCGAGCGATTTGTCGCTCTTGTCCCGAGCCCGGCCATAGGAGTATTCGGCCTGCAAATCTTCCGCGGTGACGCCTTCGGCGATTTCGCGGAAGGCGCGCGACTGGCCGGACACGAAACCGACCATGATGATGTTCTCGTATTCCAGCCCTTTGGCCTCGCGCACACTGAAGACGAGGGGTGTCCGAAAGACACGCCGAGCCTCATCTTTATCCTCATCGCGCAACACGATAACAGCGAAACGCGCCGAGCGACCGGTCTTGCGGTCAAACTCGCGGCGAGCGTCGTCGGAGTCCTGCAAAAAGGTCACACTGCCCTCCCGGTCGGAGACGGGATTGATTAAATAATGGCTCTCTCGGTCTATCGAGCCGAAGCGCGCGCGCTTGATACGCAGCAGGAGGTTGGCCACATCGGTTACCGCCGGCGCGTTACGGTAGTTGGCGTTGAGGATGCGTACCACCTCCCCACGCGCGTCCGAACGCTTGTCGTGGAAGAAACTCTTCACGCCGGCCCATGAAAAGAAGTTCGGGTGGACGATCTGATTGGCGTCGCCGCAGAGGACAAACTGGCCGGCCTGGCGCAGGGACTTGAGCACCAGGCTGAGCTGCACAGCGGTCATGTCCTGCACTTCGTCGGCTACCACGAAGTCGTAGACCGGGCGGCAGCGGGCGTGGTGCGCGTGGCAAACCAGGTTGAGGTCGTAGCAGCCGCTGCCTGGAAGAAAGGCGAGGTAGCGTTGAAAGAGATCGTACACGGCCGGGCGCCACCCGGATGAGAAGATTGAACGTCGGACACCCAGCGAAAGGTAGTCCTCTCGTGAGAGGTGGGGACGGTCGGGCGCGGAACCTGAAATGACGCCATTGAACTCCTCGTAAAGCGCGTGCGTGTCCTTGACTGGGCATGTGCCGCGGTAGCGCCCGAACCACGCGGCAAAGTCGGCGAAGGTCAGCGGCTTTCCTTC
>JAQWAM010000367.1 GCA_028707675.1 Kiritimatiellia bacterium
TTTCAAATCAGGAGTTAGGAGTTATGAATTAGGGGTCCGGGGTCCTGAGTCCGGAGTCCTGGGTCCAGCTGATTGCGGCCGCGCAGAGGCCGCAATGTGGAGGGTAAAAAAAGAGGATAACCCATCAGATCTTCCAAACGTCGATACGAACTCAATTCCCCTGCCTCCTGTCTCCTGCCTCCTGTCTCCTGTCCCCTGCCTCCTGAACCCTGCCTCCTGAACCTCGAACCTTATTTAGAGACTTTCCGGAAATCTTTTCGGAAAGTCTCTATTTGACCAGTCCGCTGAAGCCCATGAAGGCCAGGCTCAGCAGACCCGCGGTTACCAGCGAGATAGCGACGCCGCGGAAGCAGCGCGGCGGGTCGGCGCGGTCGATCTTCTCGCGCAGGCCGGTGAAGATCAACAGGGCCAGCGCGAAGCCCAGCGCCGCCGAGAAACCGAACAGCACGGATTTGAAAAAGCCGAAGCCTTCCTTCATGTTCAAGACCGCCGCGCCCAGCACCGCGCAGTTGGTGGTGATCAGAGGCAGGAAGATGCCGAGCGCGGCGTGCAGCGGCGGGGCGAAGCGCTTCATCACGATGTCGATGAGCTGCACCAGGGCGGCTATCACCAGAATGAAGGTCAGGGTCTGCAGAAACTTGTCCAGACCGAAAGGCTCCAGCAGGTACTTCTGCAGGCACCAGGTCACGGCGGATGACATGGTCATCACGAACACGACCGCGCCGGACATGCCCAGAGCCGTGCTGATCTTTTTCGAGACCCCCAGAAACGGGCAGATGCCCAGAAACCGGCTCAAAACGAAATTGTTGACCAGCACGGCGCTGACGATCAGAAGCAGATATTCCATGGTTTAAAGACCTGAACCCGGTTGAAAAACAGCGCAAGTATACAACACGCCCGCAACAGCTTCAAGAAGCGAACGCATCGGAGGGACGGCTGGGTGCGATTCAGTTCCAACTAAATTGAATCACACTGACAACTCCGCTCAAAACAGAATTGCTGTCAAACTGCGGCGGGATTTGCTATTTTAACCCTTCTGTTTTTTAACCACGAATCAGGATATGGCGGATATGAACAAAAAAACTTTACGCGATGTGGATCTGAAGGGCAAACGCGTGGTGATGCGCGTGGATTTCAACGTGCCGATCAAAGAGGGCGTGATCAAGGACGACACCCGCGTCAAAGGCGCGCTGGCGTCGATCAACTATGTTCTGGACCAAGGCGGCCGCCTGGTGCTGATGAGCCATCTGGGCCGTCCCAAGGGCAAGGGTTACGAGGCCGATTTCTCGCTCAAGCCGGTGGCCGAGCATCTGGCCGGTCTGCTGGGCAAGCCCGTGACCTTCGCGGCGGATTGCGCCAACGCCGACGCCGAGGTCGCGGCGCTGCAGCCCGGCGGTGTCGTGATGCTGGAGAACACGCGCTTCTACAAGGCCGAGGACGGCAAGGTCAAGAAGACTGACGAGATGTCCGATGAGGAAATTAAGGCCCGAAAAGCTGAACTCAAAGCCAAGCGCGAGGAGCTGGCCAAAAAGCTCGCCTCTTACGGCGACATCTACTGCAACGACGCGTTCGGCACCGCCCACCGCGCCCACGCCTCCACGGCGGTGATCTGCAAGTTCATCAAAGAGAGCGTGGCCGGTTTCCTTATGGAGAAGGAGATCGAGTATCTGGGCAACGCGGTCGAGAAGCCGACCCGTCCGTTCGTGGCCATTCTCGGCGGCGCCAAGGTTTCGGACAAGCTGGCAGTGGTAAAGAACCTGCTGGACAAGGTCGACACGTTGATCATCGGCGGCGGCATGGCCTACACCTTCCTCAAAGCACAGGGGCATGATGTCGGCGGCTCGCTGTGCGAGCTTGACCAGTTGACGTATGCCAACGAAATGATCGAAAAAGCCAAGGTCAACGGCAAGCGGCTTCTTTTACCGGTGGACAATATCGCGGCGGACAAGTTCGATGCCGAGGCCAACACGCAACTGGTCGGCAACGACATCCCGACGGGGTGGATGGCGCTGGATATCGGGCCCAAAACTACCGAACTTTACGCGTCGGCGATCAAAGGCGCGAAGACCGTAGTCTGGAACGGCCCGATGGGATGCTTTGAGATGACCAAGTTCGCGGGCGGCACCGCGGGTGTCTGCAAAGCCGTGGCCGAGAGCGGCGCGGTCTCGATCATCGGTGGCGGCGACAGCGTCAGCGCGGTCAACAAGAGCGGCCTGGCCGACAAGATGACCCACATATCCACCGGCGGCGGCGCCTCCCTGGAATTCCTTGAAGGCAAAGAGCTGCCCGGCGTGGCCGCGCTGAGCGAGAAATAAATTCTAACTTCCCTCTAACGGGCTTTTATGGTTTCATAAGCGCCATGGATGCTAAAGCGAAAAGGTTGATCGTTAACGCGGTGACTTTCGGGCGCGTGCCCTTCGTGGTGCTTTTCATGGCGCTGGCCGTCGCGCACGTGTATTGTCAGTCCTGGTGGCTGGCGGTTGCGGCCACGGCCGCGCTGGCCGTCGCCGCGCTGACCGACCTGTACGACGGCAAGATGGCGCGCAAGTGGAACGTGGTCAGCAAATTCGGCGCCATGGCCGACCCGCTGATGGACAAGGTTTTTTATCTGGTGGTTTTCCCCACGCTGCTGTGGCTGCTGGGCCGGCAGCCGGACGAGTCCGCGCACGCGCTGGTGATGCTGGTCTTCACGGTCCTGTATATCCTGCGTGACCAGTGGGTCACATTTCTGCGCTCGGTCGGCGCTCTGTTCGACGCCGACTGCGGCGCGAACTGGCTGGGCAAACTGCGCACCGCCGTGAGTTTTCCCGTGGCCTGCGTGATCTATGTCTACGTCTCGCTGCACCCGTTCTTCCTGCCGCGAGTCCTGATTTACGCGCTGGAGGCCATGCTGATCGCCATCAACCTCTGGTCGATCGCGGTCTACACCCGCCAATACATGCCCTACCTCAAACGCTCGCTGGAGTGAGCGCGGGGGAACGATTGGCGAGTGGAGAGCAGGGATTGGCGAGCGGAAATTTTCGCCGGCGTCCCGGGTTTTGCGTCCTGGGTCTCGGGTCTTGAGTCCCGGGTCCTGCGTCCTGAGTCCCGCGGCGCGGGCGGCACCGCGCCCACCCAAGG
>JAQWAM010000368.1 GCA_028707675.1 Kiritimatiellia bacterium
CGGCCGCAACTACGAGGTGCTCGCCGTGACCTCGCTCACAGATACCGCCGTCATCACCACCAACGGCCCCTGGGAAGCCGCCCACGGCCAAGAGCAGATGCAGTGGACCGACACGGTCGCCCCGCTGCACAAAACCCGCTTCTACCGCCTACGCCTGAATCAGTTCTGACGCGGACACAACCCCAAAAGCATTTCCTTTGCCACGAAATTTCCCGCTCTGCGTCCTGCCTCCTGCGTCTTGGGCCATGAGTCCCGGCAAGGTGCGCACTTTGCGCCCATTTTTCCCCTTGTTTTTTTGGCATTCCGCCTGATCACAGATTCTGCGGAGGAGCCAAAAGAAAAAACCGTGCGAAAACCGTTAGTTTCACGTGTTCACTTGAGACTAACGGGCATAAATCTTTGTCCTGTCGTCTCAAGCAACTTTTGTGATATAAAAAGAACATGGCTGAAAGTGAAAAAACGTTGCTGAAAATTCGCGGTCTGAAAACCTGGTATCCCATTAAGAAGGGGGTGCTGGCCAGAACGGTAGACCATGTCCGTGCCGTTGACGGGGTCGATATGGAAGTGCGCAAGGGCGAGACTCTCGGCATTGTCGGTGAATCCGGCAGCGGCAAATCCACACTGGCCCGCACAATCCTGAGGCTTGAAAAACCGCGCGCGGGCTCTATCGAGGTGAACGGTAAAAACATTCTTTCCCTCAAGGGCAAGGCGCTGCGCGACTACCGCCGGACCGTGCAGGTGGTCTTCCAGGACCCGCAGGCTTCGCTCAACCCGCGACATACTGTTCTGGAGCTTCTTACCGAGGCCATGCTGGTCCACGGTCTGACCACCCGTGAAGGCCGTCGCGCCGCCGCAACGGAACTTTTAGACGATGTCGGAATGTCGGCCGACATGCTGGACCGTTACCCGCACGCTTTTTCCGGCGGACAACGCCAACGGATATGCATCGCCCGCGCGCTGTCACTCAAGCCGCAACTGCTCATCTGCGACGAAGCCGTCAGCGCCCTTGATCTTTCGGTGCGGGCACAGGCACTTAACTTATTGCAGGATCTTAAGGCGAAGCACGGCCTTTCATACCTGTTCATCACCCACGACATCGGAGTGGTTCAGCATCTGGCCGACCGCATCGCCGTAATGCGCGACGGACGGATCGTCGAGCATGGAGATGCCGATGACGTGCTGCAAAATCCCGCCCATCCATATACACGTCTTCTGCTGCAGGCCGTCCCCGTCATAAGAACCTCGCCACAGTAGCCAGCATGTGCGAGTTTGTGAGTATGTGCGGTCTCCAACTACCCCCCGCACGCACATACCCACATACTGCCGTCATTCCTAAAAGGCGGGTGCCTCAGTCCAACTTTCTTGTAGACGCCTCCGCCCGGGCGAGAGCCAAGACATCGGCGATCTTTACAGACACACCGCCGCGGCGCTTGCTCTCGTGCGCGGCCTCCATGAACGCGAACATTTCGATGGTCTCTTCCGGCGGCACCGGCACCTCGCCGGTCTTGAAGAATTTGACGATCTCCAAAAGCAGGGGCTTGTAGCTTTCATACCCCCCAACGGCCTGACGCCCGCCCTTCTCGGCGATAATGTCGCACCAGTAGGAAGCTCCCTTTCCCCGTATCCCGCGCATCGTGCCCACGCGCCCGTCCTTCCATGTTCCGACCACGAAGTCCACATTCTCCAGGCTGACACGCGCCACGCTCTCGCACCCCGTACCCATCACCGTAAAGAGCGGCTCGACGCCGTGGATGCCGTACCAGAAGAGATCCGGATGCGTAGGCTCAAGCGAACACGGCGAAACCGCGTCCGCACCGATGATCCGACCGAACTCACCGGCTCTGGCCTTCTGCGTTTTCTGCGTGTAGCGCAGCGCGGAGGAAGAGAAGACCGGCACCCCGTACTTTTGCGCCGCATCAAAAATCAACAGCACGTCCGCCAGCGACGCTGCGATCGGCTTGTCTATGAACACACGCTTGCCAGCCTTGAAGACCTCCAGCGCCTGCTCCAGATGCCGACGACCGTCGTTAGTCTCAAGCAGGATTACGTCCGTCTGCTTGAGCAGGTCGGCGATAGAGCCGACGATTTCGACGCCCATCTCTTTTATCTGTTTGGTATAGAGGGGATAACGGTTCGTGCTGGACGGGATGTCCAGGCTGCCGTAGGTATAGGCCGCCGTGACCTTGAACCCCTCGAAGGCTGGTTCGCCCTTCTCCGCATTCAGCATTTTGGCGAACGCGATCGCATGCGAAGTGTCCAGTCCGATGATACCGACGCGCGTGTCAGCGCCCTGAGCGACCGCACACAGCATGGCCGCACCGACCCAAACCCAGAGTTTATGTTTCTTCATCTTTCAGTTCCTTTAGACTTTCGGTTCCCATCCTTTTTCATATTCGCGCGACCAAAGCTCCTTGCCCGGGCTGCCTGCGGCAAGCTTGCCGGTCGAGGGGTCGACTTTGACAGTCTCGCCCGTGCGCAGCGCGATATTCGCGAGATGCATCAGCAGAATGCTGGTGTGCGCCTCCAGAGCTGGCGACGCGGTATTGACGTCCTTGTTACGAACACATTCGGCCCATTTCCCGAGATGCGCAACATCGAGATCTCCAGACGGGTTGGACAGGTTTGTCGGATCCGTCGCCACATCCTTGCTGGTCCACTCGCGCACGGTTTTCCCGGCCGGGTCGAACAGTGTGCAGACGTTTTTCGGCGTGAACAGGACGGCACCCTTCAGCCCGTAAATCATGCACCCCGTGCCCGAGCCCTCGTACGGACGCGCCTTTACGGAAGAGAGGCCTTCCCAAGAGATAACCTTGCGTCCGGGGAACTCATAAGTAGCGGTCTGCGTGTCAGGCCATTCCCAGTCATCACCCTCATAAAAAAGTCGGCCGCCTCCGCTGATCACGCGCGACGGGAAGGTGACGCCCAGCGCCCACCGCGCCACGTCCACATAGTGCGGGGCATTGTTGCCGCATTCGCCCGTGCCCCAATGGTAGAACCAGTGCCACAGGTAATGCACCACGTTGTCCTGGTACGCGCGGCGCGGCGCGGGCCCCTGCCACAGGTTCCAGTCCAGCCACTCGGGAGCAGGCACCTTGTTCCCCTTGCCGATCGGCTTG
>JAQWAM010000369.1 GCA_028707675.1 Kiritimatiellia bacterium
AGCTAATTGCAATTCGGCTCATTAGTATAATTCGTTGATAACAGTTACCACCTTCGTTTGTTCCCGATCCAGCCGGACGGGGAGCCACTCGCCAATCGCCACTCGCCACTCGCCAATCGCCACTCGCCACTCGCCAATCGCCAATCTATCATCCCCGGCCCTGTTCCGCCGCGAAATCATGCGCGTTGCGGAAAAACCGCATCCAAGGCCCGGCCTCGCCAGTGAACATGCCGGCCGGCCGGTATGACAACTGCACCGACCGGAAACCGCGCTCCGGGTGCGGCATCATGATCGTGGCCCTGCCGTCCCGCGAAGTGAATCCGGTCAGGCCGCCCGCCGAACCGTTGGGATTCCAAGGATAACGTTCGGTGACCGCGCCCCGTCCGTCGACATAACGCAACGCCGCATGCGCAAGGGCCGCGTCCTTCTGACTTTCAAAAACCGCCAGCCCCTCACCGTGCGCCACCGCCACCGGTATGCGCGACCCGGCCATGCCGCGCAGCAGCACCGAGGGTGAGTCCATAACCTCCAACGTGGCGTAACGCGCCTCGAACTGCTCCGACACGTTGCGACGGAAAGCCGGCCAGTGCTCCGCGCCCGGAATGATGTCCTTGAGTTGAGCAACCATCTGGCAGCCGTTGCACACTCCCAGCGTGAAGGTCTCCTTTCGAGCGAAGAAACCCCTGAACATTTCGGCCATGCGCACGTTGTAGAGGATGCTGCGGGCCCAGCCCGACCCGGCCCCCAGAACGTCGCCGTACGAAAAGCCCCCGCAGGCGACCATTCCGCAAAAGCCCTCGTCAAGAGCCACGCGCCCTTCCAGAAGATCGGTCATGTGAACATCCGCGGCGTCAAACCCGGCCAGCGTGAAAGCCGCGGCCATCTCGACATGCCCGTTGACACCCTGCTCGCGCAAAACCGCCACACGCGGCCTCTGCCGCAAATCCTGGACCGTCGCGGACTCGGGATCGTAGGTCAGCTTGAACGACATGCCGGGATCATCCCCGTCAAGCGCGTTGTCGTACTCCTGCCAAGCGCATACAGGATTGTCGCGCAAAGCCTGCATGCGGCAGGTCAGGGCCGACCACGCGCGGCGCAGCTTTGTCAGCGTGGCGCTGATCACCGGCCGCCCGCTCACAGCGACTGTAAAATCCCTGTCGTCAGAGGGACGCCCGATAACGCCGCACACATCGCCCAAACCGCGGCGGCCGATAATATCCTTAACCTCTTCCAATTTGTCGTCCGCGACCTGCATGACCGCTCCCGCCTCTTCATTGAACAGAGCGGCCAGCACGTCTTTGCCGGGCAGATCGGCCACTATCCCGCGACCGCCGGCGATGGCCATTTCGGTCAGAGTAACCACCGCACCGCCATCGGAGCGGTCGTGATAGGCCAGCAGCATCCCTTTCTCCACCAGTTCCTGCACAGCATCGAAAAACGCGCGCAACAGTTCCGGCTCGTTCATGTCGGGAGGAGTGTCGCCGACCTGGTTGTAGACCTGAGCCAAGGCGCTGGCGCCGAGACGGTCGCGACCTTTCCCTAAATCGACCAGCAGCAACGCGCTGGCGCCGGGCTTCAAATCAGGAGTGACGCTGCCGCGCACGTCGCGCACCGGCGCGAAGGCGCTGACGATCAGGCTCAGGGGCGCCACCTGACGGCGCGGCGTGCCGTCCGCGTCCTGCCACACCGTACGCATCGAGAGCGAGTCCTTACCTACCGGTATCGACACCCCGAGGCGCGGACAGAAATCCATGCCCACGGAACACACAGTATCGAACAAAGCCGCGTCTTCACCCTCTTCTCCGCATGCGCACATCCAGTTCGCCGAGAGTTTGATATTGCCGATCGCGCCAATATTCACCGCCGCGATATTGGTCAGGGCTTCTGCCACGGCCATGCGGCCGGCTGCCGGCGCGTCGATCAACGCCACCGGCGTACGTTCGCCCACGGCCATGGCCTCGCCGCTGCAGGCAAGGTAACCGGTGACCGTCACGGCGTTGTCCGCCACCGGAAGCTGATATCGGCCGACCATCTGATCGCGGTGCACCATGCCCGTCACCGTGCGGTCAGCGATGGTCACCAGAAAAGTCTTGTCCGCCACGGCAGGCAGCCGCAGCACGCGCTCCAGTGCCTCGGCCGGTTCGGTGCCGTCCAGATCCAGCCGCGGCGGCCGCGCGGCGGCGCGCCGCACGTCGCGCAACATACGCGGCGGCTTGCCCAGCAGAACATCAATGTCCATGTCGATGGGACGGTTCTGAAAATGGTTGTCGTTCAGCACCAGGCGCCGGTCATCGCGGGCCACGCCGATAAAGGCCACGGGACAACGTTCACGCGCGCAAATCTCCTCGAAACGGGCGCGGTTATCCGGCAGCACCGCCAGCACGTAACGCTCCTGCGCCTCGCAACACCATATCTCCATCGGGCTCATGGACCGCTCTTCATTGTGCACCGCGCGCAGGTCAAAGTCGGCGCCGGTCTTTTCAACCAGCTCGGGGCAGCCGTTGGAAAGACCGCCCGCGCCTATATCATGGATGCTCAGGATCGGATTGGCGTCCCCCATCGCCACGCAGGTGTCGATAACCTCCTGACAGCGGCGTTCCATCTCTGCGTTGCCGCGCTGCACAGAATCGAAATCCAAAGCCTCGTCATTGCTGCCCGTCGCCATCGAGGACGCCGCCCCGCCGCCGAGGCCGATACGCATCGCCGGCCCGCCGATCTGCACTATCAGCGCACCGGGCGGGACCGCTTGTTTGTAAATTTGACCGCGCCGGATATTTCCCATGCCGCCTGCCAGCATGATCGGTTTGTGATAGCCGCGCAACCTGCCTGCCACCTCATCCTCGTATGTGCGGAAGAATCCGCACAACTGGGGCCGGCCGAACTCGTTGCCGAACGCCGCCCCGCCGATGGGGCCTTCCAGCATGATCGACAGCGGCGTGGCCAGGCGCGACGGGAAGCCTGCCAGACTCCGCTCCCACTCCATCGCGAAATCGGGCACGTTCAGATTGGAGACTATGAACCCGGACAGGCCGGCCTTGCTCTTGGAGCCTGTGCCGGTGGCCGACTCGTCGCGTATCTCGCCGCCCACTCCGGTGGCGGCGCCGGGAAAAGGAGAG
>JAQWAM010000370.1 GCA_028707675.1 Kiritimatiellia bacterium
TTACGGCAGCCAGGGCATCCTGCTCGACAACCTGCTGGTGCAGGGCGAGGCGCAAGGGCCGGCTGCGCCATACGGCCCTGTGCCCGTCGATGGCGAGACCGCCGCATACGTCACGGATCCGCTGACCTGGTCGAACGACGAGAACACGGAGAGCGTCGATCTCTATTTCTCCGACAACGCCGACGATGTCGAATTCCTCGCGTCTGCCGCGCGGGTCACGACCGGTGTCTGGACCAACCGCTACGAGCCGTCCGTTGCTCTGCCCTACAGCACCGATTACGCCTGGCGTGTGGTAGCCTATGCCGCCAACGGTCTGGCCACCACCGGCACGGTCTGGAGTTTCACCACCCAGCCCGATCCGCTCAAAACGCTTCCGTACGCGACCGCCTTCGACATCAACCCGTGGGCCGAGGGCTGGAGCCCGCAAGGCGATGGCTCCAATCTCTGGTCGCAGGCCTCCACCGCCAACGCGGGCGGCCAGCAGCCGGAAATGTTCTGTGATTACGGCAGCGCCGGAACCGCGCGGCTGGCCAGCCCGCCGCTAAATACGGCCGGCGCGTCATTCCTGAACGTGAGCTTCAAGCATTACCTTGACTATTATGACTTTGCCAAAGACTCGGTTTGGATGCGCATCCAGACCAGCGCGGACGGTGAAACCTGGGGCGATGAGTATGTCGCTGAGATCAGCGCCGACATCGGGCCGGAAACCTTTGCCACGCAAGTCGCGGCGCAGCCCGGCGGCGTGACCTACGTGGCTTTCACGCTCGACGGCGTCTTGTGGGACATCGACGGATGGCGGATCGACGATGTCGCCTTTTCCGCCTCTTTGCCCCCGCAGCCGCCGTGGTCGCCGCAGCCGGCCAACGCTCTGCTGACCGCGCCCGCGGACACTCTGCTGGTCTGGAGCAACGGCGTGCGCACGGTGACGGTCGACCTCTATCTGGGAACCGACCGGACGGCGGTCGAGAGTCTAGCCCCCGCAACGCGGCTAATCACGGATCAGGCCGCAAACTCCTTCGACCCCGGCGGGTTGACGGCCGGCGCACGTTACTGGTGGCGGGTGGTCGCCCGCGGCAACGACGGCCAGACGGCCGCCGGGCCCATCTGGACGTTCCGCGTCCGCTCCGCGCAGCCGCTGGCCTGCTGTTATCAAACTTCATTTGTGGCGGATCCCTGGGACGAGGGGTGGACGCAGCAGAATGAAGGGTGCGACACGCTGTGGGGGGTGCATGATACTCCGCCGGAATGGGCGGGTGGGGCATTGCCTGAGTTCGCCTGTGTTTCCGACTGGTCGGAAGACGCGGTCTCGCGTTTGGTCAGCCCGCCGCTCGACAGCAGCGACGGCACCCGCCTGTGCGTCAGCTTCCGCAGCGCGTTCGGGTATTTCTTCGTCATGCCGGAGAACGTCGAATTCGTCATCCAGGCCAGCTCGAACGCGGCCGACTGGGTGGACGAGGCGGTCTGGACACCGGGCGAGCCGGCAATCACGAACGTGTTCCTGAGCCGGACTTACGGCAATCAGACCTACGTCGCCTGGACGATTCGGGGCGATCTCTCCAACGTGGATTACTGGGCCATCGATGACGTGCTCTTCCATCCCGCGCTGCTGGCGGAAGTGATGCGCGAGGGCGGCCAATGGGTGTTGCAGTGGGCCGGGCTGGCAGGCAGCACCGGTTCCGTGGTGCTCACAAATACAGATCTGAAATCCGGCGAGTGGAGCGAGATCGCGGTGCCTGTTGGCAGCGTCTGGACGAACACGCTGCCTGGCGCGCAACGCTTCTTCAAGATCGAGGCGAAACTGCCGGACAGTGAGCTTTGACGCACTGGTGCGAGCGACAAACCCGCGCGCTTCCACCGCGTGAACGTCGAGGTGCCGTGATAAAACCGGGATTTGTCGATGGAATCGATTATCTCGAAAGAAAAAAAGAACAACCATGAAAAGCAATGCGATACTTTTAATGGCTTTCCTGCCGCTGCTGGCCGCTCAAGGCGCCGTGCGCACCTGGTGCGGCACCAACACAACCGGCTCCGCCTGGTCTGACACCGCCAACTGGAGCGGCGGCAACGTGCCGGACACGCCGGAGGAGGACGCGTTCATCCCGTCCGGCACGGGGCCGTGCGTCTTCGGTTCCGGCGAGGTCTCGATCGGTGCGCTTTCAGGGAGCGGATCGTTCGTGCTCTCGGGCGGCACCCTGAGCGTGGCCTCGAACGGCACTTTTTCCGGAACGGTTGTGCTGACCAGTTCGCCGGCGTTCGAGGAAGGCGGAGCCTTGACCGGGGACGGCATGCTGACGCTGACCGGCGGCGGCAATCAATGGTCGTCCGGCATGCTCGCGCTGAATGTGACCGTCGAGACCGGCGCACGTCTGACGCTGACGGCGGGCGACAAAAGATTGGGCGCATGCACGCTGCTGAACAAGGGCGAGATCGTCTGGCAGAGCGACGCGATCTGGCTGCACGGCGACTGCGGCGACACTCTGTTTTTACAGAGGCACGCACATCCTCACCAACGGATTTGATTTTGCCGGCTCGGGAACAGTTCTCGTGAGCAACGACACATCTTGGGCGACCTCGGACATCCGTGTTCATGACTCCGACATGTTTGACGGAGCCTTTGTTCTCTATGCTGAAACTGTGTCTCTGGCGCCGGATACGGTGCTGACACCTGACCGTGCCGTGCTGCTCGGCGGCACTTTGACCGAAGGTGGCACGCTGCGGCTGACCGGGACGGGCAACGTCTGGAACGGCAGCAGCCTGACGGGCGGAGTGACCGTCGAGATTCCGATTGATGCCGGCCTAGCGGTCACCGGCGGCCCCCGTAATCTCGGCGACGCCACGTTGCTGAACGAGGGCACGGTCTCCTGGACGAACGGGTTGATCAACATCAACGCCGCGGCCACGATCGATAACCGCGGCCTGTTCGACGTGCGGGGCGATCTCGTGATGGGCAAGAATTATCAGGACGGAGACCATGTCTGCACCTTCTTGAACAGCGGGGAACTGCGCAAAAGCGCGGGTTCCGGCGTACTGGAACTGGGGGCGCGGTTTATCTGGGGGCAGCTCCGATACTACGGCTACGTCAATCTGTTGAACACCGGTCTGGTGGATGTCCG
>JAQWAM010000012.1 GCA_028707675.1 Kiritimatiellia bacterium
GAAACGATCGGCGACAAGCCGCATGCCGACATATTCTTCCCCTTCAGCGCGGACACCCCTTATTCGATTGACGGGAAGTATTACACCTATGCTTCTTATTCAGCCGGATTTGCCGGCGCGGATTCCGGTTATTACGCGGACACGCGTTCAATGAAGTGCGCGGGGCAGGCAGGCTCGTGCATGCGGATGTGCTATGCCGAAGGCGGAGTGGCGCCGCTGCCGGCAAATCCCGATTTCATTTCGGTCGCGGCTTGGCTTGACGGCCTGCACATGACCAATTCGGCGGACACGGCCTGGATCGTCGGATCCTACAATGGCCTTGACGTGTCGCTTTTCAAGGGGGACGAGGCTTACCCTGCCGACGTAGGCGGAAAGCGGTACTTGCGTTTCTCGCACGGCCGCACAACGTCGATCCCGGGCATGGGCGCGAAGACGTGGGGTAGCGTCAGTCCCGCGGTCGCTTCCAACGGGTGGCAGCATGTCGCGGTTTGCTTTTGCCGCACTAACGGCTGGAACGCGACGCCCCGCGTCTGGGTGAACGGCAGTGAAGTGGAAATGGCGGTGGTGGTCAATCAGACGGACGGGACGCTTACGGCCCTCACGAATTCAGCTTGCGTCGTGCAGTTCGGGAACCGCTTCAACACCGCGGCCGCAGGCACGGAATGGTTCGCCGGACTCATCAGCGACGTGCGTTTCATGTTCAGGGAACTTGGCGGCGGCGAGGCGAAGCGTTTGGCGCTCGGCCCGCCTAACCACGCGCCGGTGATAGAAAATACGGGAGAGATGTTCTTCCAAACTTTCAATGTAAAGAAGATGCCGGTATCTGTGACGGACGACGGGCTGCCGTCCGGCGCGGCGCTCACCTATGGGTGGAGCGCGCTCGGCGACAACGCGTCGGGCGTGACCTTCGCCGATTCGTCGGCGCTGGACACCTCTGTTCATTTCCCCGGCAACGGCGTGTATCGTTTGAGACTCGAGGCCTCCGACGGCGAATCCGCGTCTGAGGAGGTTTTCGATGCCACGGTGCATGTCCGCGGATTCTTGATTCAGATCCGCTGAGTCAGAGTGCGGAACGGCAATGGCCGCTTGTGACAATTCAAAGCATTTGCAGATATGAATAAAAGGATATCCGCCGCCGCTGTATTTTTCGTCTTATCGCTTCGCGCCGAAATTTTTTCTGTCGCGAACCTCTCCGACCGTGAAATCCGTGACGACCGCCCGGACGTCGCGTGGCGCGTCAATCACAACCTCCTGATCGGACTAAGGGCAGATGTCGAGATTTACCGCTGCCGAGGACTGATTGACGAGACCCCGAAATATCAGGCGGCGCTTGCTGCGGCGAACCGATTGCGCAGGGAGCACCCGGTCGTGATGTCCGGCGCCTTCAAAGGAACGGACGGTATCGTCAACTCGAATCCCAATTCGCTGTTCGCCAACGTTTTCGTCGACGGGGACAAGGCGAGCGTTGTCGTAACCAGCCGACACGGCGCCAAAGGGACGATCGCGCTTGCAGGCTGGATCCCGTCCGAACCGATTGACATCGAGGTCGGCGAAAACGAGGCCAAGGTTCTGGACTTCACCCGCCACCCATATGAAAAGCGAGAAAAATGAAGATTTTGTTTGTCACTGCCGGTTGCGCGTGTTTTGGCGCATCGGTTTTTTCCGGGCCGATCGCGGATCGGACGCTGCCGCCGGTTGAAAGACTCGCGGCGGTGGAGCACGCTCCGCTCAAACTGGTCGAAGACGGCAAATTGAATTTAGCCATTGTGGGCGAGTTCAAAAAAGAGGCGGCGGTGCGCGGCCCCGAGGGGCAGACCCTCGCGCTGAAAGCGCGCGATTCCGTCCGCCGCGGCGCTAACGTCATCGCTGAAGCGCTGGAGAAATGCACGGGCATGAAGCCGGTCATCTGCGAGCCGGACGATCCGAAGGTGTCGGGCTATCCGTATGTCATCGCGCTCGGGAAAACGGAATTGTCCGCATCGCTCGGAATGAAGCCAGACAAACTTCCGCGGGAGGGATTCGAAATCCGCACGTTCGACAAGGGCGTCGTCATCGCCGGCATGGACGGCTTCGCGATCCCAGGCTTCTACGACCGTTACAACTGGCGCACCGGACGCCTCACCTGCAACGGCACCGAATGGGGCGCGGCGGATTTCGTCGAGCGCTTCCTGCGGGTACGGAAATTCTCGCTCAAGGACAAAGGCCTCTGGGAATTCTTCCCGCCGTGCCGGAAACTTACGCTAAAGCCCGCCGCCTACAGGGATCACCCGCGCTTCATCTTCCGAGGGGCGAACCACGAGAATTGGCGCGTCGCGATTTCAACGGACTTTTTCGGCGGAGAAGCGCCCAATCCCATGGTGCTCGCCAAGGCGCATCCGGACAAGCTCGAAGAGATATTCTACCGCGATGCGTCCGGACGCCTCTGGCAGGATTCGGAGACTTATCTCTTCAACTATTTCGACGTCACCAACCCGAAGCTCGCCGACATTCTTATAAACGACTTCCGGCAATATTACGATTCGGACGGCAAAGATTCCTATTGGGGACATGTCTGGGCGCCGAGTTCACGGTACATCTGGTTCGGACAGTGCGACAGGGGTCTTATAATGGACACTCCGCGCGCCAAGTCATTCCCCCGTGCGGACGCGATCCCCTGTGACGTGATGAGCGAAATCTACGGCGAATTCTACCGCGTTCTCGGCGAAAAGGCGCTTAAGGCGTTCCCGGACAAAACTCTGGTCCTCATGGCTTATTCCAATTACCTGCGCGCACCGCGGCTTTTTTCTAAACTCCCTCCGAACGTGCACATGCTCGCCTGCGCGGGGACGCCGGCGCTTGTCAGGAGCGCCGCCTACCGTCGGGACGTGATCGACATTTACGAAGGATGGAACCGGATGATGCCGGAAGGCCGCAAGTGTGTCCCCTACACCTACGACCTGAGCTATAATTCACAAGGTCTGATACCTCAGACCTTGCGCGGGTATTTCGAGGGCGAGTACATGCGCGCGATGGCGCCTCATATAGCGCAGAATCTCGTCTATCCCTGCAATTACCTTCACGGACGCGGCAATTACCTGAGCGCTTATCTCACCTATCGCTGCCTTTGGAATCCTGATTACGATGTCGACGCGGGGCTCGCCGATTATTTCAATACGACCTGCGGGGAAGACGCCGGAAGACACCTTGTCGCGTTCTACCGTCTGCTGCTGGATGGATGGGTGAAGGGATACGTTCCTGAAATCAAGAGCGGCTGGGGCTCGATCCCCGCTCCGGACTTCAAACTTCTGGGAAAGGCGTTTCCGGAGCCGACGGTGAAGAAACTGATCGCGCTTCTTGGGGCGGCGGAAAAGTCGCTTCCGGCGGACGACGCCAAAAGCAAGGCGCGCTTCGAAGATTTTCGCAGGCCGTTTTCGAAGGCTCTTCTCGACTTGGTCGCCCAGCAGAAAATCTCCTTCCCCGATCTGGACGCGGAATACGCGGATTGCGGGATGAAGATCGACGGCGCCATCAACGAACCGGCGTGGAAACGGATGCGGCTGCCGACTTTCAAGCGCGCGTTCGCCGGCGGCGACATGAAAGTGGTGAATCCGGAATCGCGGCTCCTTTGGAACGACAACGGACTTTACCTCGCGGTGAAGAGCCCGTCCCCGTATAAGGTCGGGAGCGGGCTTTGGGACGGCGACTCGTTCGAATTCATGGTCACGGGCGGAGACCCGAACAACCCGGCGAACCTTTACCAGTTTGTGCTTACGCCTTCCGGCAAGTTCGAGGATTACCAGATGCAGATCGACCAACCGCGGTCGATGGACGTGAACTTCGTCGCCAAAGGCGCCGAATATGCTGTGAATACGAATGCCGATGAATGGGCGGCAGAACTGTTCGTCCCGTGGAGCGCCTTTTACGACGCCGCGCCTAAGGCCGGCGACATTCGGAAAATCAATCTCATATCGAACCGCAGACTGCCGGAGGAGGAATATTCAAGCTGGAGTCCGACGCTCAACAACAACCGCCGTCACGAGATGTATGCGCCGGTGATGTTTAAAGCGCCGCCTGCGGCGTTGTCCTCCGGATGGAAACGCCATCCCGGCATGCCTTGGGTTTTCGTTGCCGAAAAAAGCGTTCCCGCCAAATCCGGCGACACTGTCACCGTCTCTTTTTCCGCCGAAGGCCGCGGCAGGGCGAAGGCGCTTCTGTTCCGTTATGACGGCGCCGGCAAATGGAACGGCAATAGCGGCGGGACGATCATCGACCTGAAGCCGGACGGCTCATCCTTTACGCTTAAACTCCAGGTTGAGGAAGGCAAGCGGCCGACAGCCGAGGTTTATCCGGCGATATCACTCTTCCCCCACAGCGATCTTTTCTCGTTATGACACGGTTTACGGGATCAGAGTCGGGAAGGAGCTGTGAAGCCGTGCGCCGATTTGTTTTGCCCTGCGCGTTCATAGCAAGCGCCGCTCGCGTGAAGACGACGATCCGGATGATGGCGGGGCTTGCCGGCATGCCGCATGCCAGTCCGTCGCCAGCATATAACCTTAAGCTCAGGACATGAATCAAGGAGAGGTGACGAGACATGGACGGACTGGAAATCTTTTCCTGGGACGGCGAACATTACAAGACTCTCGTGTCATACGGAGCGTGGCGTGTCGCTATGCTCAACCACGGAGTGAAGTTCGTGAAGGCGACTTACCTCGAACGGCATCTCAAGACCGACGAGGTTTTCGTGCTCTTGGAAGGCGAGGCAACGCTGATCATCGGAGCGGAGATGGCCCGTGTTCCGATGGAGAAGTACAACGCCTATAACGTGAAAGCGGGACAGTGGCATCAGATCGAGACCGTTCCCGGCACACGCTGTCTCATTGTTGAAAACGCCAGCACGGGCAAAGACAACTCGGATTACATGGAATTATGAATATGAAAGGAAAACCCGCAAGTGTTTACTTTCATTGATCGAAGCGGAAATAAAGTGTTATAATCGTCAGCATACCTAAGGGGATGCCGGAATTAAAGGCATTAGGCTCATAAGAGCATGGTTTTTCCACTGAAAAAGCATTATCTGGAGAGCAAACGGGATTTGACGAATGTCTGACATTGACGAAAAGTTGGCAGCGTCGGGCCGTTACGCACGGCAGACGGCACTGTCGATGATAGGCACGGAAGGCCAGCGGCGCATCAGCGCCGCGACAGCGCTGGTGGTTGGTTGCGGCGCGTTGGGCAGCACACAGGCGGCTTGGCTTGCCCGCGCGGGTGTGGGCCGGCTGCTGCTGGTCGACCGCGATATCGTGGAGACGCACAACCTGCACCGTCAGATGTTATACGATGGGGAAGACGCCAGGGCGCGAAGGCCCAAAGTCGTGGCTGCCGCCAACCGCCTGCGCGCGGTCAACCCTGAAGTGTGCGTAGAGCCTACGGTGGACTTTGTGACGGCGGAGAATGTCATCGGCTTAGTGCGTCAGGCGGACGTAGTGCTCGATGCCGCCGACAATGCCGCCACGCGTTATTTGGTCAACGATGCGTGTGTGCGCGAAGGCAAACCCTGGATGTACGGAGGTGTTATGGGCACAAGCGGCGCGGCCATGGCCGTAATCCCGCGGAAGGGGCCTTGCCTGCGCTGCGTGTTCCATGATCCAGCTTCGGTCATGTCCGGGCCTTGCGCCACTTTCGGCGTGCTTTCCACAATTGTCGGATGGGTCGCGGCTATGCAGGTGACCGCGGCGCTCAAGCTGCTGGTCGGTGCGCCTCCTGATCCTGCGAGGCTACATCGGTTTGACATCTGGAGCGGGCATGGCAGCTCGGCAATTGCCCGCCGCGACCAGCGGTGTGTCTGCTGCGGCCAGAACAGGTATGAGTTTTTGGGGGAAATGCCCGCCTGGGACGGCGGGCAAGCCGGGACTGCCGGTGGTGCGGCTCGCGGGGACGCTCGCCCCCCAGGCGGAGGCCAGGCGTGTGTTGGGGGGCGAGTGTCCTCACGAGCCGCGGACGCTGCCGCCCTCCAGCCTGCGGTCAGACGTTTAATGGAGGGCGAGTGTCCTCACGAGCCGCGGACGCCTCGGGGAGGCGTCCCTACCACGGTAGTACCGGCAGTGCCAGTGAAGGAGCCGCGACATGACTAGCGCGTCACCAGACGGGCCGGAGAAGATGACGGTCGCGGTGGGTATGAGCGGAGGCGTGGACTCTGCTGCCGCTGTGCTGCTGCTGAAAGAGCGGGGTTATGATGTGATCGGCCTTACCATGAGCATCTGGGATTCCGTCATGCCGGAGACAGTGTCCAAGAAGAGCGGCTGCTTCGGGCCGGGCGAGGTTGAGGACATCGCCGCGGCGCGTGAAACCGCCGGACGTCTCGGCATAGAGCACTTCACTGTCCCGCTGGCGCAGGAGTACCGGCAATGGGTTTTGGATGAGTTCACAAAGCGCCGATTGGCGGGATACACCCCAAATCCTTGTGCGGTGTGCAATCCGGTTATGAAATTCGGCTTCCTGCTCTCGCGCGCCCGCGAAAGCGGCATTCGGTTTGACCGTTTCGCTACCGGCCATTACGCGCGGGTGGCGCGCGACGGCGCCACGGGTCTTTACCGGCTGCTGAGAGGCGTCGATAAAGTGAAGGACCAGTCATATTTCCTTGCGCGACTGGATCAGACACAACTGTCGGGGCTGATATTCCCGCTGGGCGACAAGACCAAGACCGAGGCGCGCGAGCTGGCCTGCCGCGCGGGGCTTGAGCAAATCGCCGGAAAAAGCGAAAGCCAGGATTTTTTTGAGGGTGACGATATTTCGGTGCTTTTCAAGAGCGGTGGCGCGGTGCCGGGGCCGATCATCGATGAGTCAGGGACGGTGCTGGGTCAGCACCGCGGCATTATCTACTACACTGTCGGTCAACGCGAGGGACTGGGGATCGCGGTAGGACGCAAAGTGTATGTGAAAACGATTGTCGCTGAAACAAACACGTTGGTGGTGGCAGAACGCGGGGGCGTGTTTTCCGGGAGCTGTCTTTTATCCGACGTGCGATGGGTGGCTGGGGAAGCGCCCGACCTCGGACGCGATTTCACGCTAAGGCTGCGCTACCGCCATCCCGGGGTCGGCGCGCATCTGGAATCGCGGGGGGTGGGAAGGTTCGCGGCGAGTTTCGAGACACCGCAATTCGCGGTGGCTCCCGGTCAGATGGCAGTCGTTTATGACGGTGACGAGGCGCTCGGCGCCGGATGGATCGATAGAGGACAGGGAAGAGAGAAAGGAACACAATTATGAGCATTAACAGACTTTTATCAGCCGCGTTTTTGGCCGGTTTCTTGGCGTTTAGCGCGGCGGCGGCGACGAATGTTTTTGAGATGCCACTGGTGTTTCCCAAGCACCGTGTGCTGCGTCAGCGCCTGGTGGAGAGCCTGAGGGCCGGGCGCGCGGACGAGATGGAAAAGATTTGCCGCGAGGCTGTCGAGCTGCTGCCGATGGATGCCACCTGGCGTTATAACCTTGCTTGCGCGCTGGCCTATTATGCCGACAAGGAAGCGGCGCTGGATGCGCTGGAGCGGGCCATTGAGCTGGGGTTCCGTGACATCGACGCCATACGGAACGATAATGATCTGAAGCCCTTGACGGGGATGCCCCGTTTTCGGGCTTTGTTGGAAAAAGCCAAGACGCTTGGTACCCGGTCGGTGGAAGGCGTGGCGCAGGCAGCGCCGGTGACGGTGTTGACGGGCCGTCCGGCGGAGGTCAATGCTTCAAATACGGTTTTTGACTTCGACTCCGGCTTTTTTAGAGTCCTGCTAGAGTTCACTGGAGCGGACATCCGTAAGATTTCCGGACATGCCGCCGATTACCGCGGCCCGGCCGCAACGGCGGTAGCCGGATGGATGCGCGCCGACGAGGCGTCCGGCAACTTTGGCGATCTGTATGTCAACCGCGATGATGGCCACTCGCTGCTGGCTGTGACCAATTTTCCGGGTTTGACGCCTGTGGTGTACGGCAAGGATGCGATCGCGCAGAATGCGCATCGCGGCTTGCCCAACATGTTTTTCGACCATCCGGTTATTGGCAACGCTTCGTTGTCCATGGTCAGCGGCCCCATGTGGCGCAGCCTGCCGCGTATGGCGGTCACCGACCCTTATCAGCCGATCAACCTGTTCCGCTTGTATGCCTCCAATCAGATATGGGTTTTCCCTGCTCATAAGGATTACGAGGCCGGCAAGGAAGACCACTTCCCGGCGAACATGCCTTATTATGTCGTTTCCAAAGGCTCGTCTTTCACAGACCTGCCCTTTCTGGAGGCGTTAGCCGCGACCTTGTCAGCTTTTAGGCCCGCGACTAAAAGGATATTGGCTGCACGCAAAACCATGGCTCCCATATTGCAGATGATCCTGCGATCCACGCAAAAAAATCTGCGTCAACCGGAAGATTATCTAACGGGCGCGGCGCATCCGGCGGTCTTTGACGTCAAGGATCTGGATGCGGATGCGATGGTTAAAATGGCTCACGGGCTGATGCCGGAAACCATCCCGCCTCTGGTGGCGCTGAGGGTGCTGAAAGACGAGCGGGCTGAGGCGGGCAAGGACTATTTCGACTTGCGGCCGGAGGGTTTGTTCGACACGCCTTTCGCGATAGCGCGGGTGGCGCGCGGTGTCGGCCGCGTCAGGCGCATGACGCTGTCCGCGTCTATGGCGCCGGAAAAGGCAGGCGTCGAATTCCTCTGGGTGGTGTTGCAGGGAGATCCCGCTAAAATCGAGATCAAAGCTTTGGACGCCAACGCTTCAAAGGTGGATCTGAACGTGGCTTATCACGGAGTTTACCGTCCGGCCGGGCCTGACGGTCTGCCATTGGCCACCCGCAGCAGTCGGGTTGATATAGGCTGCTTTGTAAAAGTCGGCGAGTTATACTCGCCGCCTGCGATCATCTCTATCTGCTACTTGCCAAATGAGACTCGCGCATATCGCGATGACGGGCAGGTGCTCTCCGTTGATTACAGTAATGCCGAGCGCCGATACGCCGATCCTGTGCTGACGATGCACAAGGGCTGGAAAGATCTTTACGAATACGACCAAAGCGGCCGCCTGACGGGCTGGTACCGCAAACACGGTGACAAGGCCGAGCGTTTCACCCACGCCGGACACAGGGTTTTAGAGACCGACAAGCTGAACCGCCCCGTCAAGGCCTGTGAGGTGCAGTATATGCCGCGTCAAGGTGTTGTCGAAGGTCTGCCGCCCAGCCTCTCGTATGTCGACACGCCGCGAGTATTTACTTACGGGTATGAAAGCGATCTGGATAAAACTGGCAAGGCGTCTGCGGCGGGGCGCTGAGGATGCCCCCCAAAAACCCGGATTTGCCGCGCGCTATAGACAAAGCCGCCGGTATCCGATATAATGCGGGCATCATAGCGGAACCGTGCGTGAAACGGTCTGCCGGGATTTACCCGCTTGCGGGGCGGGGGGGAATCAACAATAACAGACAGCTAAAAGAAAGGGGTTTGGTTTTATGAATGACCATGATCAGCCGGGCAAGGTGGCGCTGGACACGCATGTCACGGACCTGACGATCACGCCTGCGGAGCGGGATGTGCTAAGAAGGTTGGGGGAACGAGTGATGGCGTTGTCCACGCGTCAGATCGAAGCCGAAAAGAAAACGCTTTGGATGCGCACAAACTCGTTGCAGGCGGCACGCCCGCTGATCCTGTGCGATCCGGAGTTCAGTTGGAGGGAGATCATTCCGGATGCGGAGCTTGAATGCGCGAATCCGCTGGCCCGTCACTGGGAGCACCGCTTGCGAAAGGAGATTTTCTGGGGCGAGAAGATGGGGGACGACCGTGTGGTTGAAAGCCGGTTCAAGGTGGGTTGGGTTTATAAGCGCACTTTCTGGGGACCCGACACCTCTGCGGTCAATCCCCAGCCGACACTTAAAGACCTGAATGATTTAAGCGGCTTGCAGTTCCAGGTGATTGCGGTGGACCGCGACGCCACGACCGAGATCGTGCATCTTGCGCGCGAGGTGTTTGACCGTGTGCTTCCCGTCAAGCTGCGTGAGCAATGGTACTGGTCGCTGGGACTCACGCGCGAGCTGATCAAACTGCGCGGGCTGGAGTCGTTTAAACGTGACATCAAGGACAACCCCGAGGGTTTACACAACCTGATGGCTTTCTTGCGTGACGGCACACTGGACCTGATAGCGTTTCTAGAGAACGCGGGGTTGTACAGCCTCAACAATGAAGGGGATTACATAGGGTCAGGCGGCTTCGGCTGGACCAACGAGCTGCCGGCCAAGGATTATGAGGGCACGGCGCGCGCCAAGGACTTGTGGGCGCTGTTCGAAAGCCAGGACACGAAAGATCTGGCTCCGGATCTGTTTGATGAATTCGTCTTGCAGTACCAGAAGCCGGTGATGTCGCGTTTCGGCATGGTTTGCTATGGTTGCTGCGAGCCGATCTCCGAACGCTGGGATTATCTGAAGGACATCCCGAACATTCGCCGCGTCAGCGTTTCTCCGGCCTGTAACCGCGCCAAGATGGCGGAGGCTCTTCAGGACAAATACGTCTATTCTTGCAGGCCAGACCCGTCAATCCTGTCGGACACCAGCTTTGACGGGGATGCGGCGCGCCGTGACATCCGGGACATTCTCGAGAAAGCAAAAGGGTGTCATCTTGAAATCATCATGAAAGACCATGACACAATCCAGCAGGATCCCGTACGAGCGATAGCATGGTGCAAAGTGGCAAAGGAAGAGATCGCTAAGCTGTATAAGTGACGGCATTATCAGGCTTGCGGTTCTGGGGGCTTGACGTTTCCCAGTTCCGCTAAAGCCAGCGCGATGGCGTGATCAGCGGCTTGCAGACGGATGCCCGCACGGTCGCCTTTGAACACGTGTTTTTCAGAGCGCGCTCCGGATTTTGAGGCTACGCCGAAACAGATCAGTCCGACGGGTTTGTCCGGCGTGCCGCCGTCTGGGCCGGCGATGCCGGTGACCGACACCGCCAGATCAGCACCCAGACGCTTGCGCGCGCCTACGGCCATGGCCTCCGCGCAGTCCAGGCTGACCGCGCCCTCCCGGTCGAGAATTTCTTGGCCGACGCCCAGCAAGTCGCGCTTGACGTCATTAGCATAACTGACCACGCCGCCAAGAAACATGGCGGAAGCGCCCGGAACCGCGGTTATGCGCTGTGCGATCATACCGCCGGTGCAAGATTCCGCGACGGCTAAGCGCAGGCGTCGCGCTTTCGCGGCTGCCACCAGGCGGGTTTCCGGCAAAGATGGATTCTGGCAGTTCACGACAGCATGGCGTTGACCTTGGCCATGACCTCAAAGGCGTCGCCGACATATACCACGTCGGCCTTTCCTTGCGCCCAGCCGCAGTTGGGATCCAGATTGACGGCGCGGCGTTCGTTGATGAAGCGCCATCCCACCGCGTGCGGCTCCTCGCCGTGGCAGCAGGTGGAAAGTCCCTTGGCATGCCGCGGCGTCGAACCGGTCTGCCCGACCTGGTTCATATGGGTCATGAAACTCAACGTCTCTTGGCCTTCGCTCTGCAGGTCGACCAGCGACTTGCTGCTGCCCAGAGAAGCTGTGGCCTTAAGCAGGAAATCTTGGATCAGGACGCCTGCCTCAGCGATGTGGAACTGTCCGTCCTTCTGCTTCTTGGTCCAGCCTGCGCCTGCAACGAACAGCAGGGGCACGTCAGGCTTGATAGTCTGCGCGTCGGCAGCGGGCGAGCGTGTTCCGATTACGCTGGTGCGCAGGTCGGTGTCGGAGAAATTGACTGCTGCCTCCCGTGAGTTGGCCGTGCCAGCCGCGCCTTGCCAAGGCGCGTTGACACCCGCGTCCGCCAGTATGATCCACGGGCGATCGGTTCGGCTGAATGAGACTAGAATACGCTGGCGGTAGAACCAGCGTTGCGCCCGCACCTTTTCGCCTTCGGCCTTTACGCTGACTATGTGGGTGTCGATCTGAGCGCCAGCGCGGTGCGCAGCGCCCGGCAGACAACGCGCGAAACGCGCGGTTCCCGGCGCCATAACCAGATCGGCTCCCGACTCTTTTATCAGGGCGGCGGCTGCTGCTGTGTCGGTGGCGTAACGCGGCTGCGCCACAGCCGCGGCGCTGACGGTCAGAAAGCTCGCCGCGCCGCACCCGGCGACATTATCGGCGGCTTCGGCTGCGCCTTGTCCGATGATGCCGACCGCCAGAGTGCCACCGGTCTGCTCTTTGAGAGCTGCGGCTGCCGTCAGCACCTCAAGCGCGGCTTTGGGCAGGCCGCCGCCTGCTTGCGTGTGAAAAAGCGCTAGAATCTTCATGTTGAAACTCTCTCCTTATTTAAATACGCATCGGCTGCAGCCGTCACTGTTTGATCCATTCCACGATTTCCGCCGCGATCTGATCCGCGCTGAAATCTTTGACGATACGTGTGTCGCGCTTTTGCGCGGGCACCTCTGCTTTATCATAAGCGAGGCCGCCGGTTCCGACCTTGGCGGGCTTGGCCTTCATCAGAGCGGGCATGACGCCGCGCATGTTGACCATGCCGACTTGCGGGTTGTTAGGCGGCTCGGGCAGGTTGCCGGTGGCCCAGGCCAGCACCGCCGGAGCGCCTTGGCAGGCGGAAACTTGATACTGGCCGCCCTCGATACGCTCCAGCACCTCGAAAGAGCCGTCCGGCTTAAACTGGATCTCGTCCACGCCCGCGAAAAAGTCACTGATGCCGAGTCGTTCGCAGATCAACTGCATGGTCACCCCCGCGTCACGCGAGGCCGAGGCGCATCCGCCGAACACCATCAAACGTTTTTTTTCGAGCCCCGGGATCGAATCGATGCCCTCAGCCAGAGCCGCCGCCGCCTCGTGCGCGTCCATGAAACCGCTGGCGCTGCCGTCGATCGCCACAAGATCGAAAGGCACCTTTTGCGCAACCGTCATCATGAGCTGCTGCAGCTTAGCCTT
>JAQWAM010000371.1 GCA_028707675.1 Kiritimatiellia bacterium
GGGAACTGCATGGCGGCTTGTCCGTACGGACTGCTCTTGCCGGATCTCGGCAGTTCCGGCATTGACGGCCTTTTCACGCCGGTGATGCTTTTCCGCAGCCGCAACAGCGGGCAGGAAGGCTTCTGCTTTCAGGAATGCACAGCCTGCACCGATGTGTGCCCCACCGGCGCTCTGCGCCCGCTCACGCGCGAAGATAAGCAGCAGACCGCCATCGGTCTCGCGCATGTCAGCAAGCGCAAATGCCTGGCATGGGAAAAGGGCGAGTACTGCATGGTCTGCCAGGAGTTCTGTCCTTATCATGCGATAGAAGAGGTCGAGCGCGAAGGCGTGATGTGTCCGGTTGTGGACGCTGCCAAATGCCGGGGCTGCGGCGCGTGCGAGAGCCAGTGCCCGGCCCTGCCGATCGCGATCACGGTCGGCGGGCGCGTGCCGCAGTTGACGCTGGAGCACCGGTCGCCGTATCTGGAAGCTTAGGTGTTTAGCTTTTTAATCATAGTGCGTCATCACGTCTGCCACGGCGGAGTGTCTGACAGCGTGGCTTCAAAGTCTGTCTGCAAACCGCGCGCGTACGCGCCGGCGTAGGTGTTGTCCAAGAATCTGGTGTACGCCTCGTCGCAGAAGCGTTGCCACGATTCCTCCTCGCGGTTCGGCATGACCGGATAGAATAGCGCGCCGGCTTTTCGGGCGGCGAAAAGGTCGCCCGGCGCGTCACCGATCATCAGCACTCGGCAGTCTGCGTATTTGCCTGCGGAGGCCAGACGCAGGTGCTGGTCTTTCGACCCCAGTTCCTGACCTGCGATGAAATCCACATAACCGTCGATCGCATGCTGACGCCACTCTTTGGCTAACGCTTCCTCCGGAGTTTGTGAAACCACGATAGAATCGCTGGATGCCCGAATCAATTCCAATGCCTTCAAGGCCGAGCGGAACGGCGGCACCGGCCGCATGTTTGCGGCGATTTCGGCGTTTATGGCCAGGCTCCAGTCCAGAACGCGGCGCAGTTCAGGGTCGCCGGTACGCTCGACCTCAAGTTTCAGCGAGGGATTGCCGAGCGGCAAGCCGGAGTTGACGTAGGCGCGCAAAGCGGCGGTATCCGGCAGGGTGACGCCGGTCTCGCGTATGCCCGGGTACTCGGCCAGCAGATCGAAGGTGCGCAGCAGCGCCGGGAAGCGGTTGCTGCCGCGCGTCCGGGAGTGCATGTTGACAAACTCCGCACAGGCGCGGAATTGCTTTTCGCATCTCTGCAGGTTCCAGAACCGGATGATCAGCGGATGGAAGTGCTCGCGCTGCTTGACCCGCATGGTGTCGAACACGCACCCGTCGGAATCGATTCCGATCAGCGAGTCGTGTCGCACGGGAAGCTGCCGCAAGGCGTCGCGTGTCAGCATCAATGACCGCCTGTCGTTCAGACGTTTATCTGCAGCACGGCGATCAGGGAGAAAACCATGGTGAATATGGCCACGGTCTCGATGATGCCCAGCGCGCCGAAGTAGTTGGTGAGCCCCTGTCCGGTCTCGGCCTGCGCATCGCAAGCGGCGGCGGCGGCCCGGCCCTGGAACAGCGCTGAGAAACCTATGCCGAGTCCGGCGAAGACGCCGAGGATCAGCATCGGCAGACCGGCCTGGGCCTTGCCGAACATGATGAACATAAGGATCATGCCGTACAATGTCTGTGTGATCGGCGCTCCGACGAGCCCCAGCAGGATGAAGGGGGCGGGCTTGTTCTGCGCGTAGCATTTTTTCCACGCGCCCACGGCGGCGGCGCCGGCGAAGCCGGTGCCGAACGCGGAGCCGGTGGCGCTGAGTCCGAGGCAGGCGACCGCGCCCGCGACGCCCATGGCCTGGTTCATGATTGTGACAGTTTCTGGATTCATGTTTGTACTCCGTATGGTAGTTAATTTGTCAAAACATAGAAAACAACAGTTCAAGAATACGGCTGGCGGTCGCTACCGCTTCCGAAGCATCCGGCGGGCTTACGTGCTGCAGGCCGCCATAATCACCGGCTTCTCGCATTTCCATCAAGAAATCAAAATCTTGTCCCATAGTTACGGGTATGATGGCAGCATGAACCAAGTCACGATGGATCGCGTTACGTAAAGTGGCATGTCGGGTGAACGCTTGACCGCGTGTAGCGAAGAAAGCGGTAAAAGCGTGGAACACAGCGTAATAAGCACGATTGGCAGCGGAATTCGGATCAACGGCAACGATCATTCTCGCTGCATCGAGCGCAAGTTTCGCGCGCTCTTTTTCTTCATTTATGAACTTTGTCATGCAGGTACCCCCTCTTGTCGAATGGTTGTGAGAATAGGAGTATTCGCCTGATAATATTCACTGAAAGAAATCAGTTTGACACTTATGCGGTGTCTATACTTGACCGACAACGGGTAAACGGCTGCAAGAGCGATCCGCAAATCCGCCGCAAAATTCAGGAATGGTTCCAGAACCACAAGAGTATCGATGTCGCTTTCCGTGTTATCCGTCCCCCTCGCGAAAGAACCGAAAAGAACAACCTCAGACAAACGGGATCCGAAAGCTTCTACCAGCGGTCTTTTGATTTCACTGACTAGAACGGTCGGTTTTATCTGTAAGTCGGGTTTCATAATTTGCCACACTGATTTGGCAGACAAGCAAGAAAATAGTTTACACAATTTTGCAAACAATACACGTAACAATCTTTATGTCCTGCGAAAGGGTTTGAAGGCGTAGCCGGACCAAGTAACGCCTTTATGGTTCGAGAACTCGAGCGTGTTCAGGCGCACGGCGTGCACGAGGATGCTGAGACCGGCCATCAGAAAATTCAATCCGTGGCCCAGCAGCAGAATCAGAATCACCGGCACGATTTTGGCCCACAGCGGCAGGTTGAGGCTAAGCGCCATCTGGTTGAAATTCTCGGCGACTTTGACGGACGCCAGCCCCACCGCGAACAGGCGCACGTAGGAGATGATGTCTCCAAGGCAGCCGACAATCGTGAGGGGCATCATGCCCAGCTCTATGCCGTGCCCGCGCAGCTCGGATTTTTTGAGGGTGAAGAGGAAGATCAGGATCAGCGAGACGCCGAAGACCGGATAGACCGCGCGCGG
>JAQWAM010000372.1 GCA_028707675.1 Kiritimatiellia bacterium
GCGAACGGATTTGGAGTGCGGCGGCAAGCGGTATTCCGCGCGACGCCGCTTTGGCGCGGACAGGCCGGAAAGCGGTGCCGCGACCCGCGCACAGCGCGGCTCTTGTCACCGCACTCCAAGTCGCGTCTTGCACCAAACAGGTGCGGCGCAGGTTTCGAAAAGAACCAATGTTTACGGACCTTTGCCCGATTCATGCTCCTTCAACTGTCGCTTATAGGTTTATATGTTTGCGCAAACAGGCGTTTGCCGACTATCATTCCATCTTCTCGAATATCAACCTTACAGGAACACCAGCCATGACTATTATCGAGCCTCACATCCACATGCTTTCGCGCACCACTGACGAGTATCAGGCCATGTACCGGGTCGGCATCCGCGCATGCGTTGAGCCCTCGTTCTGGCTGGGCGTCAACCGCCGCCACGCCGGTTCGTTCTTTGATTATTTCAGTCTGATCCTCGAATTTGAGACCGTCCGCGCCGCGCGCTTCGGCATCGACCACTACTGCGCCATCGCCATGAACCCCAAGGAGGCGGATGACCGCGCCCTGGCCGACGAAGTGATCGACGGGCTCGATCCCTACATCACGCACCCGCGCTGCGTGGCTATGGGAGAGATCGGCCTGAACCTCAACACGCCCAACGAGGAGCGCGCCATGATCCGCCAACTGCGCATGGCCGAGGAGCGCAAGATGCCGGTGATCCTCCACACGCCGCATGTGGACAAGTTGCGCGGCACCCTGCGTATCCTGGAGATCATCAAAGCCGAGGGCCTCACAGTCGAGCGCATCGATGTCGATCACAACACCGAGGAGACGATCAAGCACACGCTTGACTCGGGATGCTACGCCGGCATGACCGTATATCCCTTTTCAAAGCTCACCCCCCAGAGGGTCTCGGCCATGGTCAGGCAGTATGGCCGCGAGCGCGTGATTGTCAACGGCTCCGCCGACTGGGGCGTTTCGGATCCGCTCTCGCTGATCAAGGTCGTAGACTATATGCGCGGCGACGGACACAGCGAGGCCGTGATTGCCGATCTGGTTTTTAACACCGCCACGCGCTTCTACAGCGCATCCCCCAACTGGCGCCCGGACTTGAACATCACCCCCGTTGACCCCCGAGAATACCAGCGCTGAGCAAGCCAGATTTTCTTTCAGATTATACTTGTGCTGACGGCACAGGATACGCTAACATCACTCCTCCGTATTACCGAAAGGCGGATTTTTTATGAAGAAGGACATCCATCCCAAATATGAAGACGCTACCATCACATGTGCCTGCGGCAATGTGATCAATACGCGTTCAACCAAAAAAGAGATGAGCGTCAATACCTGCTCGGCCTGCCACCCGTATTACACAGGGCAGCAGACCATGATCGACACCGAGGGCCGTGTTGACCAGTTCATGAAGCGCTACAACATCAAGAAGTCGTAGCCGGGTTTAACACAGACGGGCCGGAGAGCGCTGAAAGCGTTCCCGGTCCGTTTTGCGTCTGTGATATGATCGCGCAAGAACAGGTCAAGCGTGTGCTGGACAGGATTCAGGCGGCGGAATCGGCATTGTCGGATCCCGCTGTACTGGGTAATCCCTCCCTGTACCGCAAGACAGTGCGGGAGCACGCTTCCCTTAAACATCTGGAACGGGCGGCAGGCGACTACTTCCGCCTTTTGGCCGAGCTGGACGAGAGCCGCGCTCTGGCTGGCGACCCGGCGGCCGACCCGGACATGGCGGAGATGGCACGGTCGGAGTGCGCGCGCATTGAATCCGAGTTGCCTGCCGCCGAGCGGGCCGTGCAGGCCGGGTTGCTGCCGCCGGAGCCGGCGGACGCCCGAAATGCTATTTTCGAGATACGCGCCGGCACAGGCGGCGAAGAGGCAGCCCTTTTCGCCGCCGCGTTGTTCCGCATGTACTCGCGTTTCTGCGACGCGAAAGGCTGGAAAACATCGGTGGTCGACGCAAACGGCACAGAGCTCGGCGGGTATAAGGAGATCGTCTTCACGGTTGCGGGCGAAGGGGCTTACGGCGCCTTCAAGTTCGAGAGCGGCGGCCACCGCGTGCAGCGGGTGCCAGAAACCGAGGCGCAGGGGCGCATACACACTTCCGCGGCCACGGTCATCGTCTTTCCCGAGGCCGACGAGGAAGACGCCATCGCTTTGCCGGAGAGCGAGCTGCGCGTCGACATCTTTTGCGCCGGCGGCCACGGCGGGCAGGGTGTCAACACCACCTACTCGGCCATTCGCATCACCCATCTGCCGACCGGGCTGACGGCGCAGTGCCAGGATGAACGTTCGCAACACCGCAACAAGGAAAAGGCGATGGGAGTGCTCAAAGCGCGCCTGCTTGACCAGCGGCGCCAGACGGAGGCGGCCAAGCTCGGCAAGACGCGGCTGGATCTGCGCGGCTCTGGTGACCGCAGCCAGCGCATCCGCACCTACAACTTTCCGCAGAACCGCATGACCGACCACCGCGTCAACCTGACGTTGTACAGTCTTGACCGGATCATGGAAGGCGCTTTGGATCCCTTGATTGAGGCGCTCTCCGCGCACGATCTGGCCGAACGCCTCGCCCGTGAGCTGGCGTAGTTACGTTTGGTGTATGTCACACTTTAAGCCGCTGCGGCGGCCGGCTCGTAGGACACGGCGGACAAGAATCATACGGAAAACAGGAGCCGTTCTCCTTATACGGGAGTAGTGACAGGCTGCAGCCGCTCGAGACCCCGCATATAGGGGCGGATGGCGGGCGGCAGCAGCACCGAGCCGTCGGCCTGCTGGCACTGTTCCAGCAGGGCTATCATCAGGCGCGGCAACGCCACGCCCGAGCCGTTGAGCGTGTGCGCCAGACGCGTTTTGCCGGCGGCGTCTCGGTAGCGGCAGTTCAGGCGCCGCGCCTGGAAGTCCTCGAAGTTAGAACAGGACGAGACCTCCAGCCAAGCCTGCTGGCCCGGTGCCCACAACTCGATGTCGTAACACTTGGCGGCAGAGAAGCTGATGTCACCCGAGCAGAGTTCAAGGATGCGGTAATGCAGTCCGAGCCCGCGCAGCACGTCCTCGGCGTTGTCCACCAGCGTCTCGAGT
>JAQWAM010000373.1 GCA_028707675.1 Kiritimatiellia bacterium
TTGAATGATATCCGTTCAGCCAGTGCCGCTATGAAATCATGCGGCGCTGTCAGCAGAGGCAGTTTGTCTTCCAGCCCGTATTTAGAAAGAAATGCCTGAAGGTCCGGGTTCGACTCGGCCAGCGCGGCCGATATGCGTTCGGCCAGGACGGGCAGATAATCGGCGAGAGACACAAGCTGCGAAGCGAACAGCGACCCGAAGAAAAACAGCAGGGCCGCCGCCGGGATCAGGATCGACAGAAAAAGAACCGGTATCGCCAGCAGATTGGACCTGCGCAGATGAATGTGCAGCCATTGGTGGTAAGGCCTCAAAAGCAGCGCCAGAATCAGCGCTGCCAGCAGGGGCGTGACTACCACGGAAACCGCGGAAATAAGCCGGTATCCCGCCCACAGAAGCAATGCGGCGAAGCCCGCCACCAGCGTCGCGCACAACACTGTCAGGCCCGCCGCGACAATTCCTTGCTGGCGTTCCGTGAAAGAGATCGCCGGTTTTTGTGTGGAATCGTTATGCCGCATGGACATGGGCTGGTCTCCATTGATTCAAGATTAACCGAAGGCTTGCATTATAAAGGCTTATGTTACGTACAGGCAAGTCCGCTGTGCGGTTTGCAAAAGCAAGGTTCCTTCAGTATTGGGGGGGGCGAGCGTCCCCGCGAGCCGCGGGTGCCCGGCCTCTGATCGTCACACCGGTTGCGGCGTCCGGCGATTTCTCCTATACTGTGCGCTTTTCAGTTTCAAATCCCTTCAGGAGAACATGATGAGCGGAAAAGTCAAAAAGGTGGGCATTCTGACGGCGGGCGGCCTCGCGCCCTGTTTGAGCTCGGCGATCGGTTATCTGATCGAAGAGTACACGCGCGCGGCGCCGGAGGTAGAGATCATAGGTTATGTCAACGGCTACATGGGCCTTTTGAAGGGACAGAGCGTCAAGGTCACGCCGGAAGTGCGCAAGAACGCGCTGCGCCTCACCGAGCACGGCGGCAGCCCGCTCGGCAACAGCCGCGTCAAGCTTACCAATGTGAAAGACTGCGTCAAGCGCGGCCTGGTCAAAGAGGGCGATGACCCGCAGAAGGTGGCGGCGGAACAGCTCGTCAAGGACGGCGTGGACGTGCTGCACACCATCGGCGGGGACGACACCAACACCGCCGCGGCTGACCTGGCCGCTTATCTGGCCAAGCACGACTATGGCCTGACTGTGGTGGGGCTGCCCAAGACCATCGACAACGACGTGTTCCCGATCCGACAGAGCCTGGGAGCTTGGACCGCGGCCGAAGAGGGCGCGCGCTATTTCTCGAATGTTGTCAAAGAGAACACCGCCAACCCGCGCATGTTGATCGTGCATGAGGTGATGGGGCGCAACTGCGGCTGGCTGACCGCCGCCACTGCCGCGGCTTACCGCCGGCAGATGGATCAGCGCCATTACCTGCCGGAGTTCGGGCTGACGCGCGGGCGCGAGGAAGTGCATGCCGTGTATGTGCCGGAGATGAAGTTTGACGTCAAGGCCGAGGCGGCGCGCCTGCGCGCGGTGATGGACGCCAATGACGGCGTGAACGTCTTTGTGTCGGAAGGCGCCTGCGTGGCGGAGATCATCGCGGAGATGGAGTCCAAGGGCGAGCAGGTGCCGCGCGACGCCTTCGGCCACCCGCGGCTGGACAAGGTCAATGTCGGCGGCTGGTTTGCCAGACAGTTCGGCGAGATGCTGGGCGCGGAGAAGACCATGGTGCAGAAGAGCGGCTATTACAGCCGGGCGGCCGCGCCCAATCAGGCGGACAAGGAGCTGATACGCGCCTGCGCCCGCAAGGCGGTCGAGTGCGCCCTGGCCGGCACGGGCGGCGTGGTGGGCGAGGACGAGGATCGCGGCGGCGAGCTGCGCGCCTGCGAGTTCAGCCGCATCAGGGGCGGCAAGCCTTTCGACACCGGGGCGGACTGGTTCACGGGCCTGCTTGCGGCGATCGGCCAGCCCAAGGGCGCGAAGGTCGCGGTCGCGCATGCCTGACACTTTTGCGGGGGCGGTTAGCTACAAGAGGCTAATCCGCAAATCGGTGTAAAGATTAGCCTTTGGTTAGTGCGGAGCGATTTTGGAGTGCGCGCGGCAAGCGTACCGCTGTGCGGGACGCGCGACGCCGCTTTCAGGCGCCGCGCGCAAAGCGGTGCCGCAACCCGCGCGGAGCGCAGCTTTTGTCACCGCACTCCAGATTTTTAACATGTCAACGAAAGGAGTGCATAAGCGTGATTGAGAATGGTCGGCAAAACGCCGCCCCGCTCACGCGATCGGGTGGAAGAGGTTGAAGAAGTTTTCGGCCAGCCGCCTCCGCAGGGGGCGGCGGCGCCATTCGGAATACAGCACCTCGTCCGCCTGCGCCAGATCCGCCAGCACGGCGGATTTGAGTTTGGCCGCGAAATCGCGGTCGAAGACAGCCAGATTGGTCTCGTAGTTCAGGAACAGGCTGCGGGGGTCCAGATTCGCGCTGCCGATGATCGCCACGTTGTCGTCGATTACGGCGGCCTTGGCGTGGATGAAGGGCGGGTGTCTTTCAAAGATGCGGATGCCCGATGTCAGCAGCGGCTTGTAAAGGGCCTGCGAGGCGAGTTTAAGCGTCGGGTGGTTGTTGACGGAAGGCACCAGTATCTTCACTTCCACGCCGCGGTAGGCGGCTTGGCGCAAGGCCAGAATCAAAGGTTCGGGAGGCACGAAGTAAGGCGTCACTATGAGGATCTGGCGGCGCGCCTGGTTGAACGACGCGAAAAAGGTGTCGAGCGACGCTGCGGTCTCGTCGCGGGTGGGGCCGCTGTTCTGCATCCGCGCGGCGGTGTCCCCGGCCTTTTCAGGCGCGGGAAAAAGATCGCTGGAAAGCAGCTCGTCGACGGGTTCGTCGGTCATGTAGTACCAGTCGCGCAGGAAGGTGTACTGCAGCTCCAGCACGATCGGGCCGCGCAGGCGGAAGTGGTAGTCGATTGTGGCTTCCCTTCCGCGGCGCTTGAGATAGACGTTATGGAAATTCACGCCGCCGGTGAAGGCCTCTTTACCGTCGACCACCAGTATCTTGCGGTGGTTGCGCAGGTTGAGCTGGAA
>JAQWAM010000374.1 GCA_028707675.1 Kiritimatiellia bacterium
TTGATATCGCCTGCGCCCGAATCAAGTTCCGCGTTGAGCAATGAAAGCGTGATTTCGCGTATGAGCACGGACTCGTCCGGCTGCGCCCCCAGCCCGCGGGCCAACACCGGCACCCCGTGATCCAAGACCAGCAGGTCCCAGCCGTCATCCGTATCAGCCAGAATCAGCCGACGGCCGGGACGCGACAACTGCAGCGGCCCGTACCAAGAGCGCATCCAGCCAAAAATCGTGGCGTCCGTGCGGACCACCTGCAGCTTCGCCGCATCCAAAGCCGCGCCGATCTCGCCGAAAACAGCCTCGGGCACAGCCGCCGCGAAAACCAGCAGGTCCTGCTCGGTCTCGCTCAGCACCTCGCAGCCGATCGCCAGCTCCTCGCCGGGGAACGGCGAGAGCTTGTCCATCTGCAACGCGACCGCCGAAGCCAGCTCGTCCTTGACCTCGACAGGCAGACGCAAGACACGCACCAGCAGGCGCGAGAGCGGCAGTGACAGCGTTATCTGCCGTCCGCCCAAGGCCGACCGCGCCGCCAAAGCGGCGCGCGCCATGGGAGCTTCTCCCTCCGCAGGCGCCTCTGCCGCGGCATCGCCCTCGGCCTCGGCCTCTTTCGGCTGCTCGAAAGGCCAGAACCCGCCCGCCGCGCGCGTCCAGCCCTCGCGTCCGCGCGGCGCGTAACGCGCCCCGCGCAACCCCTCCTTTTCAACCGCCACCGCTATTACTTCACTTTTCGCCATAAAATTCAAAATCAGTTCATTAGTGCATTAGTGCCTTACAAACCAACAACAGCAATAAAAAACAAGTTGTTTCTCACACGAAGCCACGAAGGGCCCGAAGGTGGATGCCGGTTTTAAAAAAGCCTTTGTGGCCATTGTGCCTTTGTGTGAGATTGAATTGGGTTGCGGGCCCCTCGCCCGCGTTAGTGCCTTGGTTCCAAATGGGCCTCACACACTCACATACTCACGCACACACATACAGGTCGTTTTCAACTTCTCACCTCTTCACTCTTCCCTCTTCACTCTTCACTCTTCCCTCTTCACTCTTCACTCTTCCCTCTTAACTCTTCCCTCTTCCCTCTTCCCTCTTCCCTCTTAACTCTTCCCTACTCCTAACTCCTACGGATCCTCCCGCCAGCGCACATACCGCACCTTGTCGCTGTCCACGATCGCCATCGCCTCGATCACATGCTTGATCCCCGCGGCCTCGCCCTCGATCTCGACCCGGAAGTATTTTTCCGGCCCGTAGGTCAGATACTGCTCAACCTCCGTCGGTATGCTGCCCTCCACGACCCGCGTGTTCAGGTCGTTCCAGTCTTTGAACAAATTGCTCTCTTTGTCGTTGTCGGAAGTCCGTTCCTTGTTCAGCCCCAACTGACGCTCTTCAATGATCGCCCCGGCCAGCAGCTCGTCACCGTCAATGCCTGGAATCGTCATCAGCACCTCTTTCTCGGCGGAATTGACATTGATCTTAACAGTTTCCCCATAGATGTCAAAAAAAGCCTTGAGGCCGCCGTGCATGATCTCGATCCGGTCTTTGGCATCCTTCTCGTCCGGGTTCAAAACTCCGCCTTCGATGATCGCCGGCAAGAACCCCTTGACCTTAAGCAGCTCGTCAATCGTGTCGATCGGCCCGTTGCGGGCCGTGTAAGGCTTGTCCAGAGCCTCGTAGTGGTCGCGTTCGGCGCCTTGCCGTCCGGTGACCGTGCTGTCCGTGTCAACCCAGTCGTTCCAGCAGTCGATCAGCTCCTCCCAATACTCCTGCGGCACATTCGCCACGGTAAGCACGTTCTCCCAAATCTTGTCGTACTGCGCGCCGCCCTTGCCGGTGCTGAACAACTGGTTGATGGGCCACTTGCTCGACTCGCCGGTCGAGATCCGCACCCGCACCACGCCGCCGTCCGGGTTCTCCTCGTCGATGACGACGTCCCCGGTTTCAGCGTTGCCTTTCTGCAAAGCCAGCTTGGCGCTGAGCCATTTGTCGTCAGGCTCGTCGGCGGTCGCGCTCGTGCCCTCGGCGGTCGAGGCGCTGGCGTTCTTGTACTCCAAAAGCAGCATCTCGGCGATCACTATGCCGGACTGCGTCAGGTAGTCCACCTGCCGCCGCTGCCGCACGTACAGGTGTACGCGCCCTTCCAGCATAGCGTCCAGCGCGAAGGACATAACCAGCATCGATAACAGGCCGATCGTCCACAGGGCGATGATCAGCGCCGACCCGCCATCGCGCCCGCGTTCTGTAAATACTCTCGTCATATTGCGTATGAATTAGCCATTTTAGCACACCAAAGCCGTGCCGCCACCGGCAGGGCGGTTTCCCCGAAACCGCCGCGGACGCCTAGGAGATGCGTCCCTACCGATAGCGTTGAACGTTGAGCCTTCACTGCTTCGGCCCTCTTTGCGTGCCCCCGCCGCTGTCCCTGCCGCGCCCGCCGCCCGGCAGCCCGATCGAAGACTCCTGATCCGGGCGCCAGCCCGGATCACCACTAGGCGCAGGCGGGAGCTTCGGCGCGGAGCCGCCGACCCCCGGCAGACCGCCAGCCCGGGGATCTTCAGGGGCGCCGCCCGTTAATAACCCCCCGCCCTGCTTCTGCGGGTTCTGCGATAGGTCCCAAAGCGGGATATCGATGTCCCGCGTCACCGCCAGAGGTTCGCCGTCCTCTTTTGCAGGCCGCATGTAGAGCGTTACCGAAACCTTGTGCGGTATCGAGTTGGAAAACTTCCACTCGTCCTCCCACTCGATCTCTTCAGCGTTTTTCTCGGGCGGCTCCTTGAGTATCCTGCAGTCGAAACCGACAACCCGCGGCGCCAGCAAAAATGGCTTCACGTCTTTTTCCGGGTCGAAATCCTCCACCTGCAGGGCGTCGCGCCAGGCTTTGACCATCAGGCCTCCCTCGTCGTCACCGCCGGCCAGCTCAACGTACAGGTTCACGCGGTGCGGAACCTCAGAGAGCTGGGTGCGCTCGCCGACCAGCGCGCTGCCGATCTTGGTCCAGCTTATGGAGTCGGCCGCCTCCGGCCCCTCCCCGCCGTCAGTATGCTGAAACCCGTACTGATCCACCTGTATGCCGGCATCCGGATA
>JAQWAM010000375.1 GCA_028707675.1 Kiritimatiellia bacterium
CCAAGATGTTGCCGGCGTGGACATCTCCGTTGTAAACGCCGTAAGTGAAAACCTGTTTCGCCAGTAAAGAGACCAATCGTTTCGACAACGTGTCGCGGTCATAGCTCAGTCGGCACAGCTCGTCGATTCGGTCTATTTTGACGCCTTCCAGCTTTTCAAGCACCAGCACCTTGTCGGTGCAGAGGTTTTTATAAACAAGCGGAATCTTGACGGTGGTGTCGCCGTCGAAAATCTTGCGGAATTTAAGCGTGTTGTGCATTTCACGCTTGAAGTCCATCTCCATGCGGATGGTCTTGTAAAACTCTTCCACGATGCTGCGCAGGTTCAGGTGGCGCAGTTCCTCGACATGACGCTCCAGCAAAGGAATGAAGCGGCTCAATATGTCGATGTCGGTGTCTACAAGTGTCTGGATGCCCGGGCGTTGAATCTTCACGACCACCGCCTCGCCGGTGGCGGCCAGGCTCGCCGCGTGCACCTGCGAAAGAGAGGCCGCGCCCAGCGGCTGTTCGGAAAAAGCAGTGAATACCTGGTTCAGCGGCCGCCCGTACTCCGCCTCCACGGTTTTGACCGCGTCCGCCAGCGCCATGGCCTCGACCCCGTCCTGCAGCCGCGCCAGCTCGTTGGCGACGCCGTCCGGCAGCAGGTCCCGCCGCGTGCTGAGCACTTGGCCGAATTTGATGAAGGTCGGGCCCAGCCGCTCGCAAGCCGTGCGCAAAGCGGCGCCGAGGCACACGGAGACATCGGCGGCGACGCCGGTTCTCTTCATTTCGCGGCGCAGCCGTATCCGGGCGCATATATAGGTAAAGGCGCAGCCCAGAAAAACCGCGGCGATGTGCCGCAGCCGCTTCATGTTCCTGTATGGCTGAAGTCTGCCCAGGCGAGTCAAACGCATAATTTATGCCTTACCGATCCACAATTTCAGTCACCAAAAAGCACCGTCGTGTGTCCTTTGGCGATTTCATTGTGAAACTTTGTCACAACATGGCATGGATGTCAACAGGCCGGTCGAGTTTCCGGCTTTTCCCGGCTCGTTTCAAGGTTTCGCTGTAATGTCAGTAAAACGGCTGTCGGCATATTCGTAAAACCGCAGTTCGATTTGCGGCGGATTGTTGACGGGGTCTTTCCGCCAACCCTGCATGTTGCCCCCGAGAGCGCGGACCGCGAAGAAGACTGTCGTGTCGCGCTTGGAGACGGACTTCGGGACGAGACAAAACCCTTCGCTGCAACCGAACGAATGGTTGGCCAGAACCTTCAGATCGGCAGAGACGCGTGTGCAATTGAAGCCGGCGGGATTGCCCCGGTCCTTTGGCGCGCCGTAGTTGCCCAGAAAGATATCCTTGCCGTCCGTCGCCATCGTCTGCACACCGTAGTGGGTATAGTAGCCGAGATCGAGATCGACCGTGCCCATTTCGTTGAGATCGAGATCGAGCCGGCCTATCCTGACCCCCGGATGGGGGTCTTTGCCATAAATGTCAACGCCGTAATAGATCGTTTCGCCCAGAACGACAATGCCGTCGAGTGAATCGTTCAGACGTTTCTCCCTGAGTAAATTCAGTTCCCGGTCCCACACGCGCACGAGGCCAAGCGGTTCACCCTTCTTTAAGCCCCGCATCACGAAAGCGCCGTATATCTTTCCATTCGCATAGGCGATGTCGCCCAGATGCGCCGGCGCGTCGACCCGGCGGATGAGGCGGCCGTCCCACCCGATCATCTCAATGCCGAGCTGATGCGAAAGATAGATGTTGTTTTCGGAGCAGGTTGCGCCCTGGATGTGACCGGCTTTGATCAGCACGTCCAGCTCGCGCGGCACGGTGCGCACAGCCGGCATCTTCTCGCCGGCCGTCGTCGTCGTGTAAACCGTCTGCGCCCCGGCAACAAACGCCGAAAACGCCGCCAGAACCGCCAGTTGTCTTTTCATTGACTCACCTTTCGGATTCGAGGATTCAACCAGTTGAAGCGCGCCCGGGGCCGGTCAGCGCGCGCACGACTTCCGCGGCCATGATCAGGCCGGCGACCGAAGGCACGAAAGATACGCTGCCGGTTGTGCGGCACCGGCCGGATTGAGAGTCCGCGTCTGCGGGCGCGGGACAGGTCCGGGGCGGTTCGCGGGAATAGACGACTTTGAGAGACTTGACGCCGCGGCGCTGCAGTTCCTTGCGCATGACCCTGCAAAGCGGGCAGACGGAGGTGGCGTAGATGTCGGCGACTTCGAAGCGCGCGGGGTCGAGCTTGTTTCCGGCGCCCATGCAACTGATGATCGGCACGCCGGCGGAATCCGCCCTGAAAGCCAGCTCGGCCTTGGCGCTGACGGTATCGATGGCGTCGACTATGTAGTCAAACCCGGACAAGTCGAAAGACGCGGCGTTTTGCGACAGGTAGAATTCTTGGCGGGCCGTGACTTCGGCCCGCGGGTTGATGTCGAGTATGCGCGCGGCCATGAGCGCGGCTTTGGGCTGCCCGACAGTGCTGTGCAGGGCGATGATTTGGCGGTTGATGTTCGTGGGGCAGACCGTGTCCCCGTCCACCAGCAACAGGCCGCCGATCCCGGCGCGGGCCAGCGCTTCGGCCGCGAAAGAACCCACTCCGCCCAGGCCGAAGACCGCCACGCGGCTTTGACGCAGTTTTTGCACGGAATCGCGGCCGAGCAGCATTTCTGTGCGTGAAAACAGATTCATCGGCACTTCCCGGAAGTTCCGCGCGCGGCCAGGCTCACTCGATGTTGCCTTCCTGTATGACTGCGGGCACGGCTTCTGCCGCCTGCTGCTGTTGTTCTGCCCACTGCTGTTCGGCCTCCTCCTGTGCCACAAGCAGGGCCTCTTCCTCGCGCCTCTGTATTTCCTTGGCGGCGGTTTCGCGCGCGAGTTTTTCGAACCGCTCGCGCATTTTCTCCTCGGCCGCCAGCTGTTCCCGGGTTTTGCGGTCGGCGCGCTCGCGCAGGCGTTCGGCATATGACGCGGAGTCGGGCTTGTCTTGCCCGGCGGCGGCCGGCTGCGCCGGTGCGCCAGTCAGCGTCCCCCTGACAAAAGATCGGCCGGCACCGGCGGTCCTGCCGCGCCGGGCGATGCG
>JAQWAM010000376.1 GCA_028707675.1 Kiritimatiellia bacterium
CACCAGATCGGCGGCGGAGAGGTCTTGCGGATGCGCGCGCGGACGGGACAGGGCCACGCAGAACATGCCGGCGGCCTTGGCGGCTTGCACCCCGGCCTGCGAATCCTCGAAGACCAGACATTCGGCCGGATTGACACCTAGCTTTCGCGCTCCTGTCAGAAACCCGGCAGGAGACGGCTTGCCGGGGGAATAATCCTCCGCGCCGAGAGCGGACTTGACCAAACTTTCAGCGCCGATCAGCTTGACGGCATCGCGCACGTCATCGCGCGGCGAACCCGAGACGATGGCGAGCGGATAATCTTGGGCGAGTTCTTTCAGCAGTTTCACGGACGATTCGATTATCACATTCTCGCTGTGTTGGCGAAGGCGCAGATAATAGCCGCGCAGTTGATCGGCCATCTTGCGCATCGGAATTTCGGACAACGTTGGAAAACGGTTTATCAGCGCCAAATAGATGTCGGTCCATGAGTGCCCGAACACTATATGCAGGACGGTTTCCCGCGGGCAGTGGCATTGGCGGTCGGCGAGATAAGCGGAAATGGCGTCAGCCCACAACAATTCCGTGTCCACTAAGGTGCCGTCGAGATCGAATATTACCGCTTTGATGCTCATTGGGCTTTGGAATAACAGCACTTTTTAAATTTCCTGCCGCTGCCGCAAGGGCAGGGGTCGTTCCTGCCGACTTTAGGGTGTTCGCGCATTATGGGGTCGGGGCCGTAGATCTTGCCGTCCATGAAAATCCACTCCCCGTTTTTTTTGGCGAAAGAAGCGCTCTCATGGTGATTGAACGCGGTGCCGTTAACGGAATAGCGGGCGATGAATTCGAGCTTGGCGGATTCGTCATGTTCCTTGCCGCCTTGCTCTTCCAATATCTCGATGCCGGTCCACTCGGCGGAATCCGACCATTTCTTGGTGTTTTCGCCATCGAACTCCTTGCGGACTTTCGGCCCGGAAGTCTTGAACAGATAGTCCACAGCGCCCATGGCGTAAGCGGTGTAGCGCGAGCGCATCAGCGCCACTGCTGTCGGCGGGCGCGCTTTCCCAAGCAGGTAGGGTTCGCAGCAGGCTTCAAACCCGAGGTTGCTGCCGCACGGACATAAATCACTCATAAAAGGCGGTCCTTTTTTTCACAGGCGGGCTTTTACAAAATCCCGCAATGCCGCGACGGATATAAAGTTGCTCAGGTCGAAATCACCGTCTTCGACTATTATGCCGAAGGCTTCTTCGAGTCCGACGACAAGTTCCAGCAGGCATACTGAATCGACACCGTAGGTTTCAACAAGCGAGGCATCCGTAATGATTTCATCGGGCGCTACACTGAGGAACAGTCTGCCTACAATCATTTCCTTGAGTTTTATTTCGATGGTATCGTTGTCCATAGCTGATCGTTCCTGATTTTGCGGTCTTCAGTTGCCGAGGTTCTTTTCGATGAATTGTAGATGTTCAATGAGTGTCTTATACTGCTTGTCCGCATTAAGCTTGGTAATCAACAGCATGATTACTATGATAGCCAAGGCGCCGATAACGATGGCTTTGAACAAGCCTCCGGTTCCGGTTGGCGCGGGCGTGGACAATGCGTCCAAGGCGGCCATGGCCGCCGGGCTTGCGGAGACCGTTTTTTTCTGGGCCGAGTCGATAGTATTGGTTTCAGGGGCGGTGTCTTTGACTGAGGCGGGCTTGTCAACTGTAGCGGCTTTGCCGTCCGCAGCGGGCTTTTCCGCAGGCGCTGAGGTTTTTTCTGTGGCAGCGGGTTTATCGTCCTTCTTTTCTTCCGAGGAAGGCTGCTCGGAATCAAGATTGATAGAGTTGCCGCATTTAGGGCACTTCTGGCTGATCGGTTTGCCGATGTCTAAGACTGACAGTTTGGCTTCGCACTTCGGGCATTGTATGATACGTTTCATGCTGGTTCACCTTCAAACTTGGATAAAAATATGCGGACGCACCTTCACGATTTGCTGGTTAGGCCACGCGGCAGAAAGCTGTCGGCATGCCGTCCCCCTGACTTAAGTTTCCCGTTCAGACATTTCGAATTGTCTCCAGAGGTAAAAAGTATATAAAATAGGCTGGGTTTAATGCAAGTCAGAGATGGCGAAGGTTGCGATTTCGGATGCGAGCGCAAAATGTCGCCATCGCACAGGTCAGAAAACAGGGTTCAGGAATTATGAGTTTGTGTGGTTGCAAGGACAAGCGCTGTGCTGGATTTTGAAAAGCGGTTATGGCTCATCAATCCCGGGGCGGTGGTGGCCGGGGTTGACGAGGCCGGGCGGGGCTGTCTGGCGGGGCCGGTGGTGGCGGGCGCGGTATCGATATCTAATGAAGCCGCCGAGCGGTTGTATGCGGGGGATCTGGCGGGGCTGAACGACTCGAAACAATTGACGGCGGCGCAGCGCGATCATTTTTTCGGCCGCATGACCGCTTTGCCGGAGGTGTCGTGGGCGACGGGGCTTTGCAGCGCCGCAGAGATCGACCGGCTCAACATCCTGGCCGCGACGCATCTGGCGATGCGGCGGGCGGTGGAGGCGCTGGCGGTCAGGCCGGAGCACCTGCTGGTGGACGGGCTGCCGGTGAAGGGGCTGCCGTGCGCCTCGACGGCGATCGTGCGGGGCGACTCAAAAAGCTTCCTGATCGCTGCTGCCAGCGTGATCGCCAAGGTCACGCGCGATCGCCTCATGCGCGACATGGACGCGCGTTATCCGGCTTACGGGTTTGCCGCGCACAAAGGTTACGGGGTACACGAGCACATGGCCGCGCTGTTCCGGCACGGCTCGTGCGCGGAGCACAGGCACACGTTCCGGCCGGTCCAGGACGCGGATCAGAAGCTGCCGGGGTTCGAGTACTGAGGGGGGGGGCGGGACGTGTAGCGCGGAACTACTGAATCATGCGGGCAGGGATGGTGATATAAACAAGCCCGTCGCCTCCGACATTGGAACATGGCAGGGAGAGTGTCAGATCGGTTGCGGGTTTGCCGTTGCATAGGAACAGGATCTTCTCGATTGCTTTCTCACCCGGCGCGATCTCCGTTTTTAGGAACACACCAACGGGGACGCTCTCG